>JAFNAU010000261.1 GCA_017860335.1 Bacteroidota bacterium | reverse complement strand
TGGATTTCATAACTGATTGTTTCTGATGTATTTATTCATGACTATTTTTCAAAAAAATCTTTTATAACCTTTTCTGCTTCCATTTTTGCTGTTTCAAGATTATCATTCAGAATGACCACATCAAACTGAGGCGCAAAAGTCATTTCGTAAGCAGCCTTCCCTACCCTTTTTTCAATCAATAAAAACAGCCAATGCACGGTCTCCAAATTGTTTTTTTATATTCAAACCACCTTTCACGTCCACATCAAAAATTACATTCCGGCCCGATGAAGTTATACGTTCTACTTCATTGCGGAGAGTATAAAATAGTATTCATGTCCATGCTGCTCGTTGCCTCTGGGTGCACGCGAGGTAGCGGAAATGGAAAATTCCATATTCAGTCCGCGCGAAAGCAGATAATTTACTATAGTACTTTTTCCTGCACCGGAAGGCGCTGAGAATATAATCAGTTTACCCTGCATTCTGAACAATTTAAATTATAGAGCGAAAAATATACATTAAGAAAAAGAATTACAGGGTATTCAGAACCTGTTCTTTGATTTGCTCGAGCTCATCTTTCATCTTCACCACTATTTTCTGCATTTCGCTGTGATTGGACTTTGAACCAAGCGTATTTACCTCGCGACCAATTTCCTGGGCAATAAAACCAAGTTTTTTCCCCGGTGACGGTTCATTTTTCATTGTTTTGATGAAGTATTCAAGATGATTTTTCAACCGGACTTTTTCTTCATTTACATCCAGCTTCTCGATATAGAAAATCAATTCCTGCTCCAGTCTGTTTTTATCATAATCAATTTTATCCGATAGTGCAGCAAGGTTTTCATCCAGCCGCTGTTTGATTTTTTCGACCCGTTCAGTTTCAAAAGGCTCAATTTCGACCAATAACTCCCCTATTCTGCCAATTTTCAGTATGAAAACATTTTCCAGCGTTTTCCCTTCCTGCTTGCGGTATTCAATCAGCTGATTAACAGCCGTTTCGACAGCTTTCAGAATCTCGATCCACTCATTTTCATCGAGCTCCTCGGTTTCGGTTTTCAGTGCGTCAGGCATTTTCATCAATATAGACATCCAGTCTGTTGATTCGGGTATTTCCAAATCACTAGAAAGTGCTTTCAGTTGTTCGTAATAAGATTTTATTATCGCCTGGTTTATTTTCGAACCGCTTTCTTTTCCGGAATTATCGATATACAACGAAAAATCCACTTTACCACGTTCGAGTTTTTGAGAGATAAGATTGCGGATTTCAATATCTTTTTCCCGGTAGATACCGGCTATGCGGGTAGAAAGATCTAACTGCTTACTGTTTAATGACTTTATTTCTACAACAATTTTCTTGTTGTTAATTTCACAGCTGGCTTTTCCGTAGCCGGTCATTGATTGTAACATCTGATTTATGTTTTGATTTGAAGTACGCAAAAGTACTTAAATAATTTGTAAACGCACACATTAAAAACTCAATTTCGGGATGAAGGATTGAAGCTAAGTTCCTAACCAGGGAAAGCTGGTTTTTAAAATCCTAAAGAGAAACTTAATGCACGCCGATACAGGTCATGATTTTCAAATAAGCTGTATGGGTAATATGTATAAGTAACCCGGGCACTCAGCAGGTATAAGAACCGGAAATTGGCGCCTACCGACCAGCCTGTTTGAAAATTATTGATAGGATACTGATTATCCGTGTAACCGTTTAATTTTGATGTCAAAATATATTCAAAAACCGGTCCTGTAAATGCTTTTAGATTCATCGACCTGAGTTTGGAAGTATAAATAGTGTATCCCGCAGTAACCGGAACGGAAAATGAAGTGGTTTTCAGATAATCTTTATTGGCTGTGAAATTGAAAGCTCCATTGGGATAAAGTGTGTATTTCGACCAGTTCAAGTTCAGTCCAACCATCCAGTACGCTTTTTTGAACTGTTGAAAGTTTCTTCCATAGCCGGTTCCGATAAAGATGTTTCTCCATTTATAATCATCATTTTTATAGGTATTCCAGCCAAAATTTGCATTTTTCCAGAGTTGCTTACCAAAATCCGATTTGTTTTTTTTCAATGTGATTTTATTCTTATCCCAAACAAGTCCGGAAAATAAATCGGATTTTTTATCAAGAAGCAAGCTTTCATTGTTCAAAGTCTGGTCTGCATTAATGACGGCATTTCCTTCAGCTTTCAGAGTAAAGCCAGAAAAACCGATCACTAATAAGATCAGACAACTAATCGTTTTTTTCATTTCTGATTTTTCTAATATATTCATAATAACTTCAACTGAATACGTTTTCGGGCCATATCGACATCGATTACACTGACCCTGACATGCTGATGAACGGATACGATATCAGCCGGATTACTCACAAAACGGTCTGACAGGTTTGAAATATGGATTAATCCGTTTTCTTTGATGCCAATATCACAAAAGGCGCCAAAATTGGTTACATTAGTGATTATTCCCGGCAATTCCATGCCGGTTCGCAAATCCTTTATATCCTTCACTCCGGGATCAAACTCAAATACCTTTATCGCTGAACGCGGATCCCTTCCCTGTTTCTCAAGTTCTTCCAGAATATCATTCAAAGTGGGCAGTCCGACTTTATCGGTCACATACTTTGTTAAATCTAACGTTGATTTCAGACTATTATTTCCTATCAGCTCATTAATATCCAGCTTTAAGTCGGTGGCAAACTGATTCACAATACTATAACTCTCAGGGTGCACTGCCGAATTGTCCAACGGATTGCTGCCGTTTGCTATCCGCAGAAAACCGGCACACTGTTCGAAGGTTTTTGCGCCCATTTTCGGCACCTTCAGAAGCTCCTGCCGGCTGGCGAAAGCACCGTTTTCGGCTCTGTAATTCACTATATTCTGAGCCAGTTGTGGACCCAAACCGGAAACATAGGTAAGCAAATGCTTGCTGGCTGTATTCAGGTTTACTCCGACGCTATTTACCGCATTTTCAACTGTCTGGTCGAGCGATTTTTTGAGTTTGACCTGATCCACATCGTGCTGATATTGCCCTACACCGATTGATTTTGGCTCTATTTTCACAAGTTCAGCCAGCGGATCCATCAGGCGGCGACCAATGGATACAGCACCACGTACAGTCACATCGTATTCCGGAAATTCCTCCCGTGCCACTTTGGAAGCTGAATAAATCGAAGCACCGTTTTCACTTACGACAAATACCTGAACCTTGCGATCAAACCGTACGTTCTGAATAAACTGTTCAGTTTCACGACTTGCAGTACCATTTCCGATTGCAATAGCCTGTATATCATACGCTTCTACCATTTTCTGAAGTTTTCGCATAGCCTGCGAATGC
>JAFNAU010000260.1 GCA_017860335.1 Bacteroidota bacterium | reverse complement strand
ACCAACGTAACCATTAACGGAATTCCATACAACGATTCGGAGTCGCACGATGTTTACTTTGTAGATATGCCCGACTTCGCTTCTTCGTTGAGTTCGGTGCAGATACAACGTGGTGTGGGAACTTCCAACAATGGCGCTTCGGCTTTCGGAGCAAGTATTAATCTGTTGACCGAAAAACTTAATCCGGTTCCTTATGCTGAAACAGGTATTTCATTCGGATCATTCGGTACACTGAAAAAAACTTTGAAAGCCGGAACCGGACTGCTCAACAATTTTGCTATTGACGCACGACTTTCCAGCTTAGTGTCAGATGGTTATATCGACCGGGCATCTGTAAATATGAAGTCATACTTTGTGTCTGCCGGATATTACGCAGATAAAACGATCGTGAAATTTATCGCTTTCGGAGGCAATGAAAACACATATATAGCCTGGAAAGGCGTAGATCTTGATAATTTCCCGCGAACATATAATGATGCAGGTCAATATACAGATAGTAATAAAAAAACAAAATTCTATTCAAATCAGATAGATGACTTCAATCAATATCATTATCAGCTTCATCTGACACAGCTTTTGGCTTCTTCGCTAACCATGAACGCTGCTTTGCATTATACACGAGGCGTAGGATATTATGAAGAGTATAAAACCGACCGCAACTACGAGGAATACGGTTTGACACCAGCAGTGATTGATGGTGTTACATTGAAAAATTCCGATTTGGTTCGTCAGAAATGGTTGGATAATCATTTTGGAGGTGCAACATTTTCATTGAATTACAACAAAGAAAAATGCACACTGACAGTTGGAGGTGCTGCCAATAAGTATTTTGGAGATCATTACGGGAAAGTGATTTGGGTACGCAACCCGAATAACATAGACGTTGATCATCAGTATTATTTCAATAAAAGTACTAAAACTGATGCAAATGTTTACACAAAATTAAACTATCATCTGACAGATAATCTATTGGCTTACATCGATTTGCAATACCGGTTTATTCAGTTGAGAATGAATGGTGAAGATGATAAATACGATAAAAAAAAGTCACAGATGCGACAGCTGACAAGTCCGGAACCTTTCCATTTCTTCAATCCTAAACTTGGGTTAAGTTATGAAATAGATCCTGCAAGCAGTATTTTTGCTTCGATAGCCGTAGCCAATCGCGAACCGAACCGAAGTAATTACACCGATGCGGGACAATCTGATGCACCGACCAGCGAACGTTTGTACGATACCGAATTTGGTTACAATTATAAATCTTCAAATTTTAATATCGGAACAAATTTATTTATCATGAAATATAAAAATCAATTGATTCTGAGCGGAAAATACAGTGAAATAGGCGAAGCGTTGACTTCGAATATTCCAACAAGTTATAGAGCAGGAATTGAACTGATTGCAGGTATTCAACTAATCGATGGTTTTCGTTGGGAAGGTAATCTGAATGTAAGTCGGAATAAAATTCAAAATTTTACCGAATATGCTGACATGTATGATGCCGACTGGAATTGGATTGGCACAAAGGAAAATTTCTTTAAAAAAACGGATATTTCATATTCTCCAAACGTGGTTGTAAACAGTGTTTTTTCCTATACTTTCAAAAGTTTTGAAACGGCATTGTACTCCACGTATGTAGGGAAACAATACTTGGATAATACTGCCAACAACGACCGTTCGATAAACGCTTATTTTGTTAATAATTTACGGTTTGGATATTCCCTGAAACTGAATAAAATAAAATCAATTGATTTTAATCTGCTGATAAACAATATATTAAACAGCAAATATGAAACAAATGGTTATATCTGGGGTAGTTATTATGTAGATGGAAAACGGGTGAATGAAAAACGGTATTTTCCGCAGGCGGGAATTAATTTTCTATTTTCTACAACGTTGAAATTTTAAAGAGTTTTTTAAATCGTAAAGCTGTTTCAGAAGTCATTTTTGAGACAGCTTTACTTTATTTGTATAAAAGAAAAATACAAGGACGTTTATTCAGATCCGGTTTCTGTGTTTTCCATGCAGAAACCGTTTTTGTTTTAATATACTCCGTTTCAAGCGTAATATCGGCAGCTATACATAGTTTTGTATCTGGCATACAGACAGTTAGAATATCTTCCAGCATTTTCATATTGCGGTAGGGAGTTTCGATGAAAAGCTGTGTTTGATGATTATAATATATATTCACTTCCATTTTTTTCAACATTTTAACTCTGTCCGACTGCTGAATAGGCAAATAACCGTGAAAAGTAAAACTTTGTCCGTTGAATCCTGAAGCCATTAGTGACAGTAAAATAGACGAAGGACCAACCAGCGGTTTTACGATATAATTTCGTTGCTGTGCTATAGCCACCACATCCGCACCCGGGTCTGCCACTGCCGGACATCCGGCTTCGGATATCACACCCATGTCATGTCCTTCCTGCATCGGTTTGAGGAAAGTGCTAATTTCTTCGGGTGAAGTATGCTGATTGAGTTCAAAAAAAGTCAGTTCGTCAATATTGATTTCGCGGTTTACTTTTTTCAAGAAACGACGGGCAGTGCGGATATTTTCTACAATCAGATATTTCAGCGAAATAACAATTTGGTCATTCTGAGTGGGCAGAATAGTGTCCAGAGCAGTTTCACCAAGTGTAGTTGGAATTAAATAGAGAGTGACCATTGTTTTGTTATTGTTGTTCTGATTGTAGTTCTTCCAGTTCTTCTGCAAAAATTCCCCATTCATACATCTTTTGTTCCAATTCCCGCTGTTTTTTTTGCAATAGCATAATAAATTCAGGATCAGAAGCTTTTTCGGGTATCTCCAGTTGTTTTTGCATGTTGGTAATCTCGTTTTCCAATCCAGAGACATTTCAAGTTGCTTTTGCATATCAGAAATTTCAGTTTCAAAGGCAGAAACCTCATTTTCAGCGTCTTCTACTGCTTTTTCAGCTTTTCTGATTTTTTTATTCAGTTCTTTTCGTGCTTCGTAATTCAGTTTATTTTCAGATGCTTCTCGTTGTGTTGAATCAGCTGTCTGCTGTGTTGATTTTGACAGTTCAAGTTCATTCAGATTTTCAATTTTCTTTTTTTGAAGGAAATCGTAAATGCCACACAGATGTTCACGAACTTTTTTATTGCCAAATTCATAGACCTTAGTTACCAATCCATCCAGAAACTCACGGTCGTGCGAAACAATGATGGCTGTTCCATCAAAAGCTTTTATAGCTTCCTTCAACACGTCTTTTGAGGGCATATCCAAGTGATTGGTAGGCTCATCTAAAATAAGTAAATTGACAGGTTCTAAAAGTAGTCTGATCATTGCCAAACGACTTCTTTCTCCTCCCGATAGCACTTTTACTTTTTTGTCGGATGCTTCGCCTCCAAACATAAATGCACCGAGAATATCTCTCAGTTTTGTGCGAACATCACCCACAGCCACATAATCAATTGTTTCAAACACTGTCAGGTTTTCATCCAACAGCGAAGCCTGATTTTGAGCGAAATAGCCAATTTTTACATTATGCCCGAGTTTCATTATTCCGGAAAACGTAATTTCATCCAACATACATTTCACTAATGTACTTTTTCCTTCTCCGTTTTTACCTACGAATGCAACTTTCTCTCCCCTGTTGATAATCATCCCGATATTATCCAGCACCAAATGTTCGCCATAAGCTTTGGATAAATGCTCTATTTCCACAGGAATAGATCCGGAACGCGGAGCTGGTGGAAATTTTAGATGAAGACGTGAA
>JAFNAU010000259.1 GCA_017860335.1 Bacteroidota bacterium | reverse complement strand
ATTAACGGTAACCGTTCCATGCGGGGTTGCTACATTGGTTTGTGTGGTTACAGTCAATCCGTTTCCTTCGGAGTCGCTGTCGTTGGTTAGCACCTGTCCACTTACCGGCTGGTTTACGTTGGTTGTGTTGATGTCGTTAAAGGTTATTTTAGCCAAATCAGCAGCGGGTATTTCCTGACCGACGGTGATGTTCACTCCGTTGAGTTTTAAGGTGCCGTTAGCCGGTAAATCCACCACTTTGATTTTTGTCAGACTATTGCCGTCGACATCCGTAAACTTGCTGGTGAAATCAGAAGCGATGAAAGTAATGTCTGTATCTTCTGTTCCGGTTTTTGTGATTGCTGCAACAACCGGTGCATCATTCGTTCCTGTAATGGTAATTGCTAATTGTGCTAAATCGGTTCCTCCTTTACCATCGCTAACAGTGTAAGTGAAATAATCAACAGCAGTTGCGCCTGCCGCCAGCGCTTCGACAGCCGAAAGACTGGCACTATACGTATAACTTCCGTTTTCCTGAATGGTTAAAGTACCATAAGTACCATTCAATGCAGTTCCAACCGTTCCTGATGTTCCGGTATCGGCTTCAGTTCCGGTGCGAATGGCAGATACAGCCAATGCATCGCCGTTTGGATCTGTATCATTGCTTAATACGCCTACTGCTGCAACCGTAAGTGTTGCATTTTCGTTCACTGTACCCATGTCGTTGGTTGCTACAGGCGGACAATTACTGGTTGTAACCGATGCCGCATCCGATGTGCCGTCGCATCCTCCGCCTGTCTGAGTAATATAAACCTTGTAGTACACGATTCCAATAGTCGATGTGGGAGGAGTGAATGTTGAACCGGTTGCACCGCTAATATTAGAATAAGTTCCTCCGGAGGATGTACAAGACATCCACTGATAACTTGCTACTGTTCCAACTCCATTACTAACAGAAGCCGTTAAAGTAACACTTGCTCCGGCACAAACTGAGGATGATGACGGAGAAATTGTAACCGTCGGATCTGCATTGACAGTGACTGCGGCACCCGATGCAGAATATTGTTTCGTTGAAGGATTTGAAACGTTTTTTGCCCATAAATACACGTTTTCTGCTGTAGTATAATTCGTTAGCGATGAACCCGTAATCTGAGTTGTGCGTGTTGTTGAAGTTCCTGTCCACCATTCATATGTAATGTTTGAGTAATTAGGTTGCAGGGTGGTGAGATCGATACCCTTACAAACCGATGTTGAGAGCGGAACAGGCACAGCCGGTGTTCCATCCGGGTTCGGGCAATCAGTTGCGGGTAGTGTAGTTGGTTCGGTTCCTCCCCAGGTAATGCCTGTCTGCCAGATGTATGAGGTAGATGAACTGTTGTTGAACATGGTAGATACATCACTTGTGCCATTAGCATTCCTGAAGTTTAAATTGGGTCCGATAGTTCCTCCATTCATTCCATTCTGACCTGACCACACAAAATAACCCTTCTTTGAAGTGTCTGATGGGCCTTCTAAATTACCATCATTCTGTATCTTGCCTGTGCCCGACAATGTTACTATACCCTGATTATAAAACACTGATTTATCATTGTTCTGGATACCACCCAGAATAATATTTCCATTCACGTTGAAGTGCCCGTAGTTTTCTACTCTGGAAATAGGTCCACCATAACTAATCTGAGATGTAGTAAATGTTCCGGTATTAATAACTCTTCCTCCATTATTCAGGTTGAAACTACCGGAGTAAGTGCCACAGTTAATATAAGTAGAAGTAGAAGAACTGTTGTAATTCTGATTTACCGTCAATGTCCCCAGATTTTTGAATTGTCCGGTACCGTTGTTCAGGTTAAGTGTACTTGACACATTCATTACGGTATAATTGGTGAAAGTAAATGTGGAAGTGCTGTTGCTGAGAGCTATTGTTTTTAGGTTTATAGTCGTCGGCGAATTGTTGTAAAATGTAAAAGTAGATCCTGCAAAATTCAAATCATCGTTTAGTGTCATGGCTCCTGTGTTAGTTACTGAACCTGTTGATGAGCTTCCGGTTATTTCGAGTTTTCCCCCTGAAAATGTACCCTGATTGTTTATTGTCAGGTTTCCTGTGGTTGAATTAAAACCCAAAGAACCATAATTCATTGTTCCTCCACTATATATATTAAATGTCCATTTCCCGGCCAGGTTTGGATTGGTACCAAATTTCAATGTTCCATAAACATTGACAGTAACAGATCCTGCAATATTGTTGTAATTGTTTGAATTAAGATTGAGCGTTGTTCCAGGACTGACACAAATAATGGTTCCGTCGGCAATGGAAGAGATATCTCCCTGTATGGTATTCGAAGTTCCATTAAAACAAACGGTACCCGTCAGTGAAACCGAAGAATTGATTGTCTCGTCGGTATAAGTTGTGTTGCAAGTAGTGCATTGGGCTTTTGCTTTATCGGCAGAAACTAAAAACAAGCTTATGGTCAGAAAAAGAGTAAAAATACTATGCGGATATTTTTTAATAATATTCAAGCTTTTATTCCGGAAAATAGAGAGTAAAAATTTCATAATAAATTATTATAGACAAAACTAGTAGACAAAAAAAATCAATAAACAAGTTAACAATAAAATGATCAGTCTTTTGGATAATAAATATATTTAATCAAGTGATTAACCGTTCGTTAACAATAATCACTTTACTTGCAAATTACGTGCCATCGTACCGTATTTTTGCAGTAACGATGTGGAATTTTCATCCTTTTTGAATGCACTAACTGCATGTCTGAAATAAACACAGATTTTTTATCAATGTGAAGATACACAAAGAATATCTGTCTTTATTTCTGATTGATAGTTTACAGCAGAATACTGAAAAGTACGTGATTATAGTATATAATGATAAAAAGGAGAGATCATTCATCACTACACAAATCTTTCGCGGGCATAAGTTCTTATGGAGTGAAATGATAATGTAGTTTAAAAGATATTAATACAAAGGTATTGCTTTTTGTGGAATTAACAAAATTATCCATAATAGCGCTAAAATGATATAAATCATAGATCTTATTCGTATTGCTCGTGTTTTAAACCGGATGTTTACCGATAGTTATGTTTTGATTAATTAACGGATTAAGTGTGGTAAATTAGTGCAAATTAACATAACTCACAGGTTCTACTTTGCCGGGTTTTGATTATTCATCCTCTCATCTTCTTTCGGAGCAAGCCAATACTATTCTCTTAAATCAAACGCGCAAACAAACTTACGACATTAATCCACCGGTTTTATAATACAGGAAAGCCTGATAAGTTCGTAACTTGTCAGGCTTTCTTGAATTGTATTTGTGTTTTACGAACTCCCCGTGAGATGCAATAATTCATTCACAGGCAGAGCAGGCTATGCTCAGAAACTCATGGCTTCGTTCATAATTGTCTTTACTTCATCATTGACCATTTCGGCAAATGCTTCGACTTTCATCGTGCCTTTGTCGCCATCACCTTGCTTGCGTACCGATACTTCACCGTTTTCAGCTTCTTTTTCACCTACTATCAGCATGTAAGGGATACGTTTCAGTTCATTGTCACGGATTTTACGGCCGATTTTTTCGTTGCGGTCGTCCACGGTAACGCGGATGTCCTGCGAGTCGAGTGATTTTGCAATTTCGCGGGCGTAATCGTTGAACTTTTCGCTGATAGGCAGAATGACAGCCTGGTCAGGAGTGAGCCACAGCGGGAATTTTCCTGCCGTATGTTCA
>JAFNAU010000258.1 GCA_017860335.1 Bacteroidota bacterium | reverse complement strand
CACAATATTCTTAATCCATCGAATGGCGCTCCTATTACCGTACCATCTCAAGACATGGTATTGGGATTATATTATATCACTAAGCCACGACCGGGATCAAAAGGAGAAGGACTTATTTTTTATTCACCTGAGGAAGCAGAAATTGCATATAACGAGGGTGTTGTGTCTCTCCACTCTTTAATTAAGGTAAAAACCAGAGATTTGGATGAAAATGGAGAATTGACAATTCGCCTGATTGAAACTACTGTCGGACGCATACTGTTCAATAAACATGTGCCTGTAGAAATGGGTTACATCAATGAACTGCTATCGAAGAAATCTTTGCGTGATATCATCGGTCGGGTAATTGATGCTTGTGGTGTTGCGCGTACAGCACAATTTCTGGATGATATCAAAGACCTGGGATATTACATGGCGTTCAGAGGAGGTCTATCCTTTAACCTGAGTGATGTAATAATACCAAAGGAAAAGGAAACACTGGTTCAGGAAGGTAATGCAGAGGTGGAAGAAATCATGAATAACTACAATATGGGTTTCATCACTCCCCGTGAACGTTATAACCAGATTATCGATACATGGACACATGTAAATACAAAGTTGTCAAATGTATTAATAAAACAGTTAGCAGAAGACCGTCAGGGTTTCAACTCCATGTATATGATGCTTGACTCCGGTGCCCGTGGTTCTAAAGAACAGATACGTCAGCTGGCTGGTATGCGTGGTTTGATGGCTAAACCGCAAAAGTCAGGTGCTGAAGGTGGACAAATCATCGAAAATCCTATCTTATCAAACTTTAAGGAAGGACTTTCGGTACTTGAATACTTTATTTCCACTCACGGTGCCCGTAAAGGTTTGGCCGATACAGCTCTGAAAACAGCAGATGCTGGTTACTTAACCCGTCGTCTGGTAGACGTTTCTCAGGATGTAATTATCAATGAAGAGGATTGCGGCACATTACGCGGATTGATTGCTACTGAGATTAAAAATAACGAAGATGTAATTTCATCCTTGTATGAACGTATACTGGGACGTGTTTCTGTTCATGATATCTATCATCCGTTGACCGGTGAACTTCTTGTTGCTTCAGGCGAGCAAATAGTTGAAACTGCCGCTAAAAAGATTCAGGATTCTCCTATTGAACGTGTTGAGATACGTTCTGTATTAACTTGTGAATCGAAGAAAGGAGTTTGTGCAAAATGTTACGGACGCAACCTGGCAACCGGTAAAATGGTTAATCAGGGCGAAGCTGTTGGTGTTATTGCTGCTCAGTCTATTGGTGAGCCGGGTACTCAGCTGACACTTCGTACGTTCCACGTCGGTGGTATTGCATCAAACATTGCTGCAGAATCAAAAATTACGCTACGTTACGATGGCCGTCTTGAATTTGACGAACTTCGTACTGTGGATTCGATTGATGAAGAAGGTACAGAATGCCGGGTAGTTGTAAGTCGTTTGACTGAACTTCGTGTCGTAGACCCCAATACAGGAATTGTCCTTACCACTCAAAATGTTCCTTATGGTTCAAAACTGTATGCAAAACATGGTGATTTAGGAAAGAAAGGTCAGTTTGTATGTAGCTGGGACCCATTCAACGCTGTAATTATCGCGGAAGCTGAAGGTAAAATCGAGTTCGAAGATGTAATAGAAAATGTTACCTATAAAACTGAAGTTGACGATGCTACCGGACTTCGTGAAAAAATTATCATAGAATCTAAAGACAAAACAAAGGTACCAAGTGCTAATGTTGTTGATAATGAGGGTAATATAAGAAATTATAACTTGCCTGTAGGAGCTCACCTTGTACTTGATGACGGAAGTACTATCAAGGCTGGACAGATGCTTGTTAAGATACCACGTGCTGTAGGTAAAGCCGGGGATATCACAGGTGGTCTCCCACGTGTAACTGAATTGTTTGAAGCCCGTAATCCATCCAATCCTTCAGTTGTTGCTGAAATTGATGGTGAGATTAACTTCGGCAAAATCAAACGTGGTAACCGGGAAGTATCAGTAACTTCGAAGACAGGTGAAGTTAAGAAATATCTTATACCACTGTCAAAACAAATACTTGTTCAGGAAAATGACTTTGTTCGTGCAGGTACTCCGCTTTCTGACGGAGCGATTACACCCGCCGATATTCTGGCAATTAAAGGTCCAACTGCTGTACAGGATTATATTGTGAACGAAGTTCAGGATGTTTATCGTCTGCAGGGTGTGAAAATTAACGACAAACACTTTGAAGTTATTGTACGCCAGATGATGCGTAAGGTCGAAATTGATGATCAGGGCGATACCCGCTTCCTTGAAAAACAGATCGTTGATAAAAACGAGTTTATGGAAGAAAACGACCGTATCTGGGGTAAAAAAGTAATTATTGACGCCGGAGATTCTGATACTTTGAAACCCGGACAGATTATTACTGCCCGCAAACTGAGAGACGAAAACAGCGTATTGAAACGTAAGGATCTCAAACTTGTTCAGACACGCGATGCCGTTCCTGCTACATCAAGCCAGGTGTTACAGGGTATAACACGTGCTGCATTGCAGACAAACAGTTTCATGTCGGCCGCTTCATTCCAGGAAACAACAAAAGTACTGAATGATGCTGCAATCAATGGAAAAATCGACAAGCTGGAAGGATTAAAAGAAAACGTGATTTGCGGTCATCTAATCCCTGCCGGAACCGGTCTGCGAGAATATGAAAAAATTATTGTAGGTTCGCGTGACGAGTACGAGAAAATGATGGATGCACGTAAAAACGTTTTAGATATCAACCGAGAGGATGAAATGGAAGTAGAATAAACTTCTAAATTTCATTATAATAAAAAAACAAATGGCACATTCTAAATGGATTGTGCCATTTGTTTTTCTGTTTTTTATTTTAAAATCAAATTGAAATTCCTGATTTCAAAAATGGTGTGCTCTGATTTAAGTCCTCACTTGCTCAATACAAAAAAATAGTGTAATTTAGTGCGGAGATTTTGAATAAAGTATTTATCTGAAAATCATAAATATATGGAAAATAATTATTGCGTAATTATGGCCGGTGGGCTTGGCTCCCGTTTCTGGCCTTTCAGCCGGAATGATAAACCCAAACAATTCCTCGACTTTTTTGGCACCGGACGATCATTAATACAAATGACTTATGATCGTTTCAGGGCTATAGTTCCCGCTTCCAATATTTTGATCGTTTCAAATTTAATCTACAAGGATCTTATTTTGGAACAACTGCCTGAGATTAAACCCGAGCAGGTGCTTCTGGAGCCTGCGAGACGTAATACAGCCCCGTGTATTGCCTATGCAATACAACGGATCAAAGCGACAACTAAAAAAGCAAATATAATAGTAGCCCCATCCGATCATTTAATAATGAAGGAAACCGAATTCCTGAATACAATCAGAGAAGGTTTAGATTTTGTTGATAAAAACGATAGTCTGCTCACTTTAGGAATTAAACCAAGTCGCCCGGAAACCGGATATGGCTATATTCAGGTTGAAGAGGGGACTACAAATCCGCGTAAGGTAAAAACCTTTACGGAGAAACCAAATGCTGAACTGGCACAAGTATTTTTAGAAACCGGAGAATTTTTCTGGAATTCAGGTATCTTTCTTTGGAATTTGAAAGCTATCGACAACGCCTTTAAAATGTATTTACCTGATGTGGCTAATAAGTTCAACGAAGGAGAAAAATTCTATAATACCGATAAGGAGCAGGATTTTATCAATGAAATGTATCCTTCGTGTCCGAATATATCCATTGACTATGGAGTTATGGAAAAAGCTGAAAGTGTATATGTGCTTTGTGCAGATTTCGGATGGTCTGACCTCGGTACCTGGGGCTCTCTGTACGATCTGTCCCAAAAGGACGATATGAAAAATGTGACTTTGAAGTGTGAAGCAATTTTTTATAATAGTGAAGACAATATTATTGCGCTTCCTAACGGAAAATTGGCTGTAATTCAGGATTTGAATGGATATATAGTAGCCGAATCCGATAATGTACTGCTGGTTTGTAAGAAATCAGATGAGCAACGTATACGCCAGTTTGTTAAC
>JAFNAU010000257.1 GCA_017860335.1 Bacteroidota bacterium | reverse complement strand
TAGAGTGTCGTAACTTCAAATATACAACTTTGGAGCTGATTTGAAAAAATTGGCTCCTTTTTTTATTTTATCTGAAAACTTTTATCGGACAACAATATAAAAAAATCAAAAAGCGGACTGATGAATGATTTGTACAACTCTGCACTTTCTCTGCTCATAAACGGACGCATCAGCGCCAGTACAGGTTTGGAAGCAAACCATTTCATGTTTTTCAGCATTTCAGTGAAATCTTTGACAAATTCAGCGTTTTTCTCTTTTCCGTTTAATATAAGTACATTTACGTCGGTGGGAGGTAAGCCCATTGGCGCGGTACGGGCAGCTGCCAGAATTTTTTCAATAATTTCATCTTCAACCGGCTGATCCCTGAACTCCCGGATACTTCTTCTTCTTTGCATCAATGACAGAAGGTGATCGTAGGCCGCGACAGATTTTGTTTTAGGCAGTTCGAATAAATCATCGGGTGATAAAGTTCTGCCGGTAATTTTTATTGCTCCTTTCGGGCAAATTGCCATACAATGACCACAGCTAATGCAGCCGAAAACCGGAGTACTGCTGACGACAGCCTTTCCATTTTCGATGAATAAACTGAAGTCCTTGCACACGGAAACACACAATCCGCACCCATTGCATAACTCATTGTCGATACTGATGATGCCTTCTTCGTTCGTTCGGGTTGTCGGTATAGCCATAGATAAAAATAAAAATTGGTTAATTTACATTGAAATAATAAATTAAGGTAAGAGTTCCGTTTTTTTGGATAAAAAAAAATATGATAATAACAAAGGTAACAAGTAATTGTGAAATGATGAAATTTATTGATAAATAAAAGATTAGCTGTTATTTAATTGATGTTTTCTTATACTATCATTGTTTATGGAGATGAATGTCCGGTAGATAAAAACGCCATTATCAATAATTTTGAAAGCAGCAAATCTAAATTTAATATCCATTAAAACAGGAAAAATTTATTAAGTTTGTAGCTCATTATTATTTAATTATGCGTCATAGTATCATCACCATACTGATATTGTTTTGTTTTATTCCATTCATTTCCGGTAACACGCCGCTTCCACTGGACAGCGTGTTGTATCGTACCATGAATGCGGCTGAGACTTACAGCAGACTTATCAGTGACTATGAAGCTGAAGTGTATATGCTCGCTTATGTAAAAACGCATAAAAAGAATTTCCTCTATAAATATACCTATCTTGTTCCGAGATTTGTACTGCATGATCCGAAAAATGATGAAGGCCTGATAGAATCTGTCAGTAAACTGAAAATGAGTTCTTCCAATATCTATTATCAGGATATAAATCTTATTAACGGAACGATGACCCAAAAACGCGATATTGGTATGCTTCCCTTTAAGTTTATGAGCGTAAATATTTATAAGGAAGCAGCGCCTGATGAAAGTTATCTGCTCCCGCTGCGAAAAAGCTCCGCAAAGTATTACCGGTATAAGCTGTTAAGCCTCGATTCTGTCAATCATAAACCGGAATATACTATCGGTTTCACGCCCCGGTACAAAAATTCGAAACTTATCAGCGGTTCCTTTGTGATAGAAGAAAATACCTGGCGTGTAAAGCAATTTATTGGCAAGGGAAGTGATCTTTTTCTCCGGTTTACATTTAAAATCACGATGGGCGATGATTCCATTATTCAGTATCTGCCTGTGGATTTTACGATAAACCAGTCCTATGTTTATTTCGGAAACAAGGTTACAAACAGGTATAATGCTTTGCTTACTTATAAAAATGTAAATTTCAATGGAACTAAGGAGCACAGGAAAAATCTTAATCTGGGTAACCGGTATAAAATTCGTTTGGATTCGGTTCCTGTCAACATTGATAGCACATACTGGAATAAAATCCGTCCCGTTCCGCTTTCCGGCAATGAAAAAGCCCTGATGACTAAATATCTGGAGAAACATAAAATTGTTCAGTTGCAGAAAAACAAGAAGGATACTGTTGTATTAAAAACGAAAAATGCGTTGACATTTGCAAAAAACATGGTAATGAATACCAAATACAGCTATAAATCCACCAACATCCGGTATAGTGGCATTCTTAATCCTTCCATGATAAGCTATTCAACCGAAGACGGGCTGACCTACCGTCAGAAATTGTTCCTTGGAATAGAATTGGAACGGCATCAGCGGATAAATATAAATGCTTTTGCAGGCTATGTTTTCAAAAAAAAGGAGTTTTACGGCGACTTATCTACAGTCTGGAATTACGATCCCGCCAAGTATGGAAATCTTTCATTCTCCATTGGAAAAGGAAATCAGTCCTACAGCTCGCTGTTTCTGAAAATGGTGCAGGATAGTCTGACAAGTCAGGGGTTGAAGTTTGCCGATTTAGGTGTTAACTATTTTAAGGATTATTATATGCGGATTTTCAATAGTGTGGAAATCAGTAATGGGTTGCAGCTGGGCGCAGGTTTTGATTATCACATCCGCGAACCAAACAAGAAACAAATGAACCTTACTGCCCCAAATCATGGTCAGATGGATAATATGTTTGATACCAGGTATTACTTTGTTCCAATCATCAGTATGAGCTGGACACCCGAACAATATTACACGATGGATAAGAATCAGAAAGTATATGTCCGCTCAGATTATCCGACTTTCAAAATACAGTATGCTCACAGTCTGAAGAATGTATTCGGAAGCACTTCGCAATATAGCCGGGTAGAATTTGATATCAATCAGAATATTCGACTCGATCTGATGAAATCCATTCAGTATCATTTGGGAACCGGATTCTTTTCCCGTCAGAAAACCGAGTATTTCACCGATTTTGTCTATTTCCGCCGAAGCTATTTCCCCGAAACATGGGGCGAAGGGATAGGGGGGGTATTCAATGTTCTTCCCCGAAACTTGTATAATGCTTCATCGTCATACGTTCAGGCTCATTTGATGTACGAAACACCACGATTTCTTTTTACCCGAATACCGGGATTTTCGGGTGGTGTTGTAAAGGAAAGACTTTATTTCAGTCAGCTTTACACACCTACAATTCCGTCCTATAGCGAATTGGGTTA
>JAFNAU010000256.1 GCA_017860335.1 Bacteroidota bacterium | reverse complement strand
ATTTTCCAGGCAGTAGCAGCCAAGGTGGAAGACAATGTTCCCTGCTGTGACTGGGTTGGCGAAGATGGTGCCGGACATTTTGTAAAAATGGTGCACAACGGAATTGAATACGGCGATATGCAGATTATCAACGAAGCGTATCAGGTAATGAAAGACTTGCTGGGCCTGACTGCCGATGAAATGCACGAAGTTTTCAAAGAATGGAATAAAGGTGATCTGGACTCGTACCTGATAGAAATCACCCGCGATATTCTGGCATTCAAAGACGAAGACGGTGAACCTTTGGTAGAAAAAATTCTGGATACTGCGGGACAAAAAGGTACAGGAAAATGGACAGCTGTTTCAGCACTTGACCTTGGTATTCCTTTGACATTAATCGGCGAGTCGGTATTTGCACGTTGTTTGTCTGCTCAGAAAGATATGCGTGTACTTGCGTCAAAATCCATTAGCGGACCACAACCGAAATTCACGGGAGATCGCAATCAAATGATTGCTGATTTGAAAGATGCACTGTTTGGAGCGAAAATAATTTCGTATGCACAGGGCTACAACCTGATGATGGAAGCTGCCAACGAATATAAATGGAACCTCAATTACGGCGGTATTGCCCTGATGTGGCGTGGTGGTTGCATCATCCGTTCCGTATTTTTGGGTGATATCAAAAAAGCATTCGACAACAATCCCGAACTGGAAAATCTGTTGCTTGACCCCTATTTCAAAAATATAGTGGAAAAAGCTCAGGCCGGATGGCGACGCGTTTGTGCAGCAGCACTTACGAATGGAATTCCTGTGCCGGCTTTAACCTCCGCACTCTGCTACTTCGACGGACTGCGTACAGAACGGTTGCCAGCAAATCTGTTGCAGGCTCAGCGGGATTATTTCGGTGCTCATACTTACGAACGTATTGACAAGCCAAGAGGAGAATTTTTCCACACAAACTGGACAGGAAGAGGTGGTGATACCGCTTCAACCACATATATCGTATAATTTATTTTGGTCAGATAGATTAGATTGGTTGATTTTTTTTAGATTTCAATGAGATGAAATCCGGATGTTTTCACAATCCGGATTTCATCTTTTTAATATTTCAACATATATGAACAATTTTATCTCTTACGATTTAGAATATTTTATAGCACTTCACTTCCACAAATCAACCGGAATGTTTCTATGAATTATAATTTGAAGTTTATTCTGAAATTACAACAAACAGAAAAGGGAAAAGCCTTAAATTGCAAACTCCACATTACAAAATTAACTATATTTTATTCTTCATTCCAAAAAATATTCCTTACATTTGCACAAAATTTCTGACAGGCTTTATATAATCCACCCGGTCAACTGAAAATACGGTTAAATCAATGTTTAACAACCATTTACGAACAAGCAGTTTCAGGCAATCGGGTAATCAAAAAACAAATTATAAAACAGCATGACTAATTTATCACTATTCGTGGTAGTGCTTCTCTCTGGAATGACGCTGGTTCTCGGCGGTCTTGGATTGGCCTTACTAATTTCCCCAAAATCTTACAATTTTCAAAAAGGAGAGCCTTATGAATGCGGGCTTCCAACACATGGCACATCCTGGATGCAGTTCAGAGTTGGTTACTACCTCTATGCTATCCTGTTTCTGATGTTCGATGTTGAAACCATCTTCCTTTTTCCCTGGGCTACCGTGGTACGCTCACTTGGTGTAATGGGACTGGTTAGTATTCTAATATTTATTATCATTCTCGGCTTAGGTCTTGCCTATGCGTGGAGGAAAGGAGTATTGAAATGGACGTAAATAAAATTTATATAAAAGGAATTGCGGGCGAAGATTTCAAAGACAATGACACGCTGCAACAGTATATTGATGAGTTGAATGCCGGTGGTACGAATGTTATCGTTGGTAAGCTGGACGAACTCATTGACTGGGGTCGCGCCAATTCACTCTGGCCACTGGCTTTTGCTACCAGTTGTTGTGGTATTGAATTCATGGCTGCTGCTGCTGCTCATTACGATTTGGCCCGTTTTGGAATGGAAGTAACACGTAATAGTCCGCGTCAGGCCGACTTGATGGTTGTTGCCGGAACCATTGTTAACAAAATGGGACCGCTGCTTCGCCGTGTATATGACCAGATGGCAGAGCCTAAATATGTGGTTGCGATGGGTGGATGTGCCATTTCAGGAGGTCCGTTCGTTAATTCATACAATGTTGTAAACGGTGCAGACAAAATCATTCCTGTGGATGTATATATTCCCGGATGTCCGCCTCGTCCCGAGTCTCTTTTCTATGGCTTATTGCAACTTCAACGCAAGGTAAAAGTTGACCGGTTCTTCCACAATCAGCGCCCTGTAAGAGAATATAATCCCGACACGCTGATTGACCCTAAAACAGGCGAAATTATCGACACAAAAACAAATCCTGATAAATAATATTTAAATCATCATATTCCAATAAGATGAAAGATATACAAGAGCTAATTTTACGTACAGTAAGTGATGCTGTCATTGAAGAGAAACAGAAACTTACCGTTACTGTTGAGCCGAAGCAACTCCATCCCTTATTACAGGCACTATATAATAATATTAAACTTCCTTTCGATTACCTGATCAGTCTTATCGGAATGGATTGGGGCGAAAAACTGGGCGTGATTTATTTGTTATCATCCTCCAAAGACCTGACAAAGGAATTGGTAGTCATTACGGCAACAGCCGACCGTGAAAATCCGTTGTTGTATTCCGTTACCGATCTGTACGAAACAGCTCATCTCAATGAGCGCGAAGCATACGCCCTGTTTGGTATCCGTTTTATCAACAATCCGGATATGCGCCGCTTCCTGCTCAACGACGACTGGGTGGGATTTCCATTCCGCAAAGATTACAACGATGACGCGAAACTAAATCCCGTTAACATCATCACCAAGGATATCCCTGATATGTCTCCACGCATTTTGGAAACAACAGATGGCAAACTGGTGGAAGAAACGGTTCCGGTTTTCGAAGAAGATGATTACATTATTAATATTGGTCCTCAACATCCTTCCACTCACGGAGTAATGCACTTCCGCACGGC
>JAFNAU010000075.1 GCA_017860335.1 Bacteroidota bacterium | reverse complement strand
GCTTCCGCTTGTGAAACTTATATTTCCATTTACAGGCGTTGTGCCATCATACGTTACAGTTACTGTTACATTATTTGCATTTGAAGCCAATGTGGTTGGGGTAACAGTTATGCCGGCAGGCGCAGAAATTGTAATATCGGCCGATAAATTTGCAGCGGTTACAGACAAATTATCAGACAGATAATTATTATTTCCATTAAATGCAAACTGAGTTTTTGATGGTGTGATAAGTGGAACAGCCAAAGGACCATAGTAATACAGGCGGAAATTATCAAACCCTACCCAGTTACATTTTACCGGATTATTAAGCGCATATCCGATAGTTAACGAATTTCCGGCAACGGTAATGTCTGAAATTGAATAATCCTGACCAGCTGCCACTTCGGTGGATTGAGTTCCTGCTGTAATAAATGCTCCGGTATGAAGTGGATTACCGCCATTTTGTTGAACAGCATGGCCTGAAACAACCAACTCATACAATCCATTGGAAAGACCGGAAACTGTTTGAGTTAATGTGCCTGTTGAGGGTCATTTGATTGAGTTACAAAGCCATTATTTGTCCAACCTGTAAGTGAATTTGTTTCAAAACTTGGGTTAGCTATAGAAGATGTCACGTCTGTTCTGCCTAATGCGGTTAAGAGTGTGGCTGCCGCCGAATTAATGTCAGCTGTAACTCCGGCATTGTAAGTGGTGATATAAGATGATATGTCTATTGCTTTTTTCTTAGCGTAAGTCATATATTTATTCAGCAGAACTCTTGCATTATATAGGTCAAGATCAGCCTGTGACACAAATTTCCACTTTGTGTAATTATCGCCATCGGCTCTGTTATATCTCACCACGTTACAAGTTCCACCGTTTGTATCTTCTGTTCCTAACGACGAACCAAGAAATTGACTTGCCACATAACCTGCATAAGTGGATGGAACCTGAATTGAATAGATGTTGTTGGTTGCATCAGTTAGTACAACATTCCACGGACGATTCGGTTGGCGACCTGACCAGTCATAATCATTTGTTTCAACAGAACCATCACTCGAATTGGGATTAGTAGGTGTTAAAAACCAATTCGCCACATCGGCACCTGCAAGATTATACTGGAATGTCCAAAGAGAACCGCTGGTATTGGTGGCAGTGTATTTCACCACCGAAGTTGAAGCATTAGCTCTGGGTTGTGAAGATACATTCGATTGAGTACCCCACCAGCCACCGGCAGTTAAATAACCGTTAGAACCTACATTGTACACATAATAAGTTGTTCCTGTGGTAATGGTGCTTCCTGTTAAAGTGGGAGCAGACCACGTTTGAGATTTGATACTTATGCCACAAAAAAAAGTGATTGCGACAATAAAACTTAATTTAAATAGTTTGTTGTGTTTCATGAAAAAATAATTTTAAGGTGAACAATACTAATTCACTTAATAAATTAACTCGAGAATTAATTCAGTGATTAAATTGAGCCGCAAATTTATTTTAAACACAACTATTCAAATATGGCTATATTACCAAATACTATAATTATTGTAACACTTCACTATTCTAATTTCATTTTTAAACTCCTGACATATTCACTCGGTGTTATTTTATATACTTCGTTAAAACAAGCAGTAAAGTAGGAGGGTGAATTAAAGCCAACATCGTAGCAAACTTCGGAAATATTTTTGCCTGGAATTGATAATAGTTCGTATGCTTTTTTGAGCCTTATATTACGTATAAATTCCCCTGTACTCTGATCTGTCAGGGCTTTTATTTTACGGTGCAATCCCATTCTGCTTATGCCAAGTTCGGCTGCCAGCGCATCTCCATTAAACTCTGTTTCTGCCATCTTATTCAATATTATTGAAATCGTCTTTTGCAAAAAAAGAACATCCATTGATTCCTGATTTGGCTCTGTCTTTTGTACTTCTCCCAACGACAATCTGCGGCTAAAACGGTTTCTTAGCAATTCGCGTGTCTCAATAAGCTTTGCAACCTGTATAATAAGATGATTCGGGTGAAATGGTTTGGTAATATATGCGTCAGCGCCAATACTTAAACCTTCCATCCTGTTTTCTATATCCGACTTGGCTGTGAGCAGCACAATAGGAATGTGGTCGGTTTCGATGGAACTTTTCAGCTGTTTACACATTTCGATACCATCCATTCCCGGCATCATAATGTCGCTAATGATAAGATCAAAATCATGCAAGGCAATCATTTCAAGTCCAACAACTCCGTTTCCGGCTTCGTCAATTATGTAGTCCGGCCCTAAAATGCTATGGATATAACTTCGTATATCCAGATTATCTTCAACAATCAGAATACGTTTACGATGTTCTTTGGCGGTTTTAGTTGCTGTCTTTTCAGATTCATCTGTACCACAAATTTTGCCGTCATCAATAGGTGGACTTGTAACCGTTTCAGCTTCATCCGATAGTTCACTGCTTTGATATGCACTTTTATCAATCGGAATTGTTATTGTGAATTTTGTTTTTACATTCGGTTTACTTTCCACTTCAATTGTTCCGTGGTGCAATTCAACCAGATTTTTGGTCAAATGTAACCCAATGCCAGTTCCCTCTTGTATGCTACTTTGCTCGCTTCCCTGATAAAACCGATCGAATACATATTCAATTTCGTCGGGTTGAATACCTTTGCCATTGTTCGATACCGCGATATGAACCGCTCTGTTGCCCTGCGTATCTTTGTCTGTATTGAGCGTAACATTGATATTTCCATAATCGGGTGTAAATTTGAAGGCATTCGAAAGCATATTAAAGAGTAATTTATTCAGAAACTCAGGGTCAAACCAGGCCAACAATACTTCTTCTTCGAAAATAAAGTCGAGTTGAATATTTTTTTGAACTCGTAATTCATCGAACGAAATTATAATTTCTTTAATGACACCGATCATATCCTGATGCTGAACCTTCAACCTCATTTGTCCTCGTTCGGCTTTTCTGAAATCGAGTAACTGATTCACCATGTTCAGCAGTCGTTTGGCATTGCGAAGCATGAGTTTCAAATGGGCTTTTTTATCTTCTGCCATCTCATCCTGATGCATTTTTTCCAACGGACTGATAATCAATGTCAGGGGTGTGCGGAATTCATGCGAAATATTGGTAAAAAATTGTAGTTTTTCCTGATACAGTTCTTCTTCTTTTTCCCGTTTAGCACGTTCAATTTTTATATGATTGGATGTGCGAACCCGAATGGTGGTATATTGCCACACAAAATAGATTATCCCTGTTGCCAGTAGCAGGTAACAAATATATGCCCACCAGGTGCGCCAGAGAGGTGGTTTAATAACAATTACTATTGATTTTATATTGCTGTCGCTCCATACATTATCGGGGCTCGAAGCTTTCACTTTGAAACAATATTTGCCGGGACTCAGGTTTCGAAGAGTAACAGAATTTTGATTGCCAATGTAGTTCCAGTGACTGTCTATTCCTTCTACGATATAGGAGTAGTTTATTTTCTGAGTTGCATTGTAATTAATCCCGATAAATTCTATTGTGAAGATGGATTGATCATAATTCAGCACAATGGATTTAGACGATGTAATATTTTCTTTAAGGGGCGTTATTTTTTTATTGTTGTTCGATGGATTTACAACCGTATTGGATACCAATAGTTTGGTGAAAATGACTTGTGGACATTTATCGTTTTTATCAACGAGCATAGGATCAAAAATATTAATTCCTCCATAGCCACCAAATGCCATTCGCCCATCCGATAATTTGATAGCGCTTCTACCAGCAAATTTAAGTGCCTGAACACCATCCTGCGTATTGTAGTTTTGAATTTCACCTGTTCCGGGAATTAATCTGGATATGCCCCTGTTTGTTCCAAGCCAAATTCTTCCTTTTGAGTCACGCAATAAGGAGCTTATGTAATTGCTTGCCAATCCGTTTGTTTCAGTAAATGTTTTCGATTTTTTTGTTTTATAGTCGTAAACCGACAATCCATTGCCAGATGTGGCAATCCAGATGCTATCTTTATAAATGAGTATGTCCGAAATAATTCTGGCATCAAATGGCAGCGCATTATTTCTCAGAATGTTTGTTTTGGGATTGTACGACAATACATAACCACCGTAGGTTCCCAACCAGAGTACGCCATCCGAAGTTTCTCCTATACTCAATATGGTAATAAGCTTGCGGGGAATATTTATTCTGATGAACTGATTGTTCGCTTTGTCGTATTTAGCCAGCCCATTATTTGTTCCTATCCACAGGGTTTTGTCCTTCGATTCAAAAATGCAGGTTATTTCATTGTCAGGCAATGAGTTTTTCTGTTCTCCTTTTTTGAAAACTTCTATTTGCGGGTTGTCCTTTTTCTTTCTCAGCAGCCCGTTTTTATAGGTTCCAAACCACAGATTTTCATCAGTATCTGTTGCTACTACTTTAAAATATCTGCCGTACTTTTTTTCATCCAATGTGTAGCGCGACAGTTCTCCGCTTTGCAAATTCATGGTATAAACACCACTTCCATCAATTCCAATCCACAAATTTTCTTTTTTGTCCTGACACAGTGATGCTACAGAATAGTTGGGCAAATTAGTTGTTTCATCAGGATTGTGTTTTATCAGTTTGAATTTTGGAGAATCTGCCCCGAGCATAGTCACTCCGCCCCAGGCTGTACCCACCCAAATATTATTGTCGCGATCAACAAACAGGGTATTTATATTGGTACAATCGATATTGGAAGTAGATTTCTGTTGAAGGATGGTCTGAAAAGGAAACTTTTCCGTTAGCGAAAAAGAACGTGCATCAAAGCTCAACAAAAAAAGCTCTGTGCCAATCCACATCTTCCCGTTGCGGTCTTCCCTGATAGCCCCAATGGAGGTCTCACTCAGGCTTTGTGGGTAATTAATCCGTTCAGGAGTTTGTTTAGTTTCGTTGAAAATATAGCAACCTTCGGAAGTTCCAAACCAAATTCGGCGAAAATTATCCTGATAAATGGTTCGTATGGTCGATGCATTTTCAGGAAGATTGTACCTGATTAGCTTCTGTGTTTTCAGCTGAAACTGATAAATGCCATCGTGCTGCGTTCCAATCCACAATCTTTTATTGTCATCTTCCAGTACGCTCACCACATTTACGGGTTGCGGTATCCCGGACGATGCTGGCAATTGCAGTTTGCAGAATTTTTTTGTGTTGTTGTCGAAATAATTTATGGCATCGCCGTAAGTTCCAATCCACACCCTGTTTTTGTCCACTCCCTGTGTCAGGCAGGTAATGTCGTTGTAAACCAATTGAAGTGGTTTCGTGTCCTTACGAACCTGAATTATACTATCCGTTTTATAATCGTATATATTTAGCCCGTTTGAAGTGCCTGCCCATATATTGCCGTCGGGAGCCATCATCATGGTTTGAGCATAGTTATGAGAAAGAGAATACCGCCCTTTGCTTATGGTAAATTGTGTGAAGTTTCTACCGTCAAACCTGTTCAGTCCCTCTTCGGTTGAAATCCAGATTAATCCATATCTGTCCTGTAAAATACCAAAAATAGTATTGCTTGACAGCCCTTGTTCGGTAGAATATTTGTGGATAAAATTTGATTCGTTTTTTTGCGCTGCCGACTCGAAGTTTAACAACAAAAGCAGAAGAAGGGTAGAAATAATTTTGAAGTAATTTGGATTTGTGTCCATAGGGTAATATTAGTTACACAAAGAAAAGTATTTCGAATTATATAGCCAAAATCAACAGACAATTTATTATTTATTGTGAATATATCAACAGTATGTTACAGTATTTATATAAATGCCCTGTATGAACATTTAATCAAATCTTTGGATGCCCGAATGAACCTCTTGAAGTTTGATGTATTTCTGAATATTCTGGATATAACCAAAAAGTAAAAAGCCCGTAAATCATTGATCTAACGAGCTTTTACTGTTTTTTTGTATTTGCGGAGAGAGAGGGACTTGTAAGGTTTATTTTTTCGAGGTAACTTACTACCGTTCGGATTTTCTCCGGTGAAAGGCGTATGTCATCGCGGAAAACTTCCGGGTCGCGTTTTCGTCCTTCTTCGTAGAGGGCTTTCACACGTTTAGCCAGATTTTCGTTTTCTTTTTGGCGACGTTTATCTCGGTCGGGCTCATCATCACTATCAAGGGTTATAATCTGAAAATTGTAATGTTCTCCTGGTTTCCTATCCTTTTTCTCGTCCCAAATTTTACAAAAATAAGCTTGTCTAACTCATCAAATGCTTCTGATGGATTTAATTGCCCACCTGCCTAACCGAAAGCTCAAAGTAGTTTTGTTTTCCCTCGTTTAGAACCATACTCTCAGGCTCATAAACATATTTATAATTAGCTAACTTTTTAACTCCAAAAGCGGGTATGTCGGGTTGTCGTATCCGGGTATGTTTTGATTTGTCTACCTCAAAATATTCATCTTTCAAGCCAGAAGTAATCCATACAAATTTCACATCGTTGGGTAAGGCATAAGCGTAACTATAGGATTGTTCGATAGCTTGTAAAATTCCTGTTCGCTGACCTCCTGCTTTTTGCATTCCACCAAAATATGGGGTTGAGTACGTTCATCATCATTGTAAACAACTATATCTGCTTCACGATTTTCACTACCCATTTTTACGGGTACGTAATGGTTTATACGTTCTGGTTTATATCCATAGTTTATAACTAATTTCAGGTATGTTTCAGCTTGTACCTGTTCTTCGGGATTACGGTAATTACGCTTTTTATTCTGATGTATATACGTGATTTGTTTTTCATCTTCAGACAGTTTAATAAGTCCTTGTTTGATGCCTTGTTCTAAGATTGTTTGCCTGATCTATTATGATGCTATATTTTTTTCATTAAATTTACTTTTACCAATTCGTAATCTTTTTGAGAATTGTAATTTTCTCCATTGCGCAATAACAATTGTGTATCGCCTAAGAATTCAGAATCCAGCATTTTTTCTTCTATGTTGGACAGAAACCAACAGATATGTTGTAAATCATAAAATGATTAGTGTTTTGTCAATCCTATCCCTGAGTTCAGGAAAGACATTCATCTCATCTGCAAATTTATTCCATTGGCTAACCGTCTCACTTATTTCATCTATAATATCCAACGCTTTCTTTGTTTTAATTGATTTTTCAACGGCCATAAGATCTTCCTTTGTAATCTCTTTTCGTTTTCCATTTATACTTAATGCGTGTTGATTTATCCATCTGTTATCGGGGCTGTATGCATAGCAAATATCATAGGCGGGTGATAATTCCCATTTACCTTCTTTTTTTAATCTAAATGAAAAGTTTTTGGTATGGTCATCACAGTTTTGTGCTACGACGTTGAATACCATTCTTCTGAACATTTGTTCTGTATCCTGATAATCCAATTTTAGCTCTCTCATAGTTTGAAATAGCTGCTCGTAACTAAAACTATTTACGAGATTAAAATCAAAGTGTTTTATTGCACAAAAAGTTTGTATGTGGTGCTTTACCTCTCCACCTTCTCTATCAAAGCGTTTGGTCATAAAATGAGCTCTTCCGTTTTCTTCCAGAAGCTGAGATGGCATCATATCAATACCACAAGCTTTAGCCATGTTATAATATGCCATTTCGACCCTCCCATATCCTTTGCTTGCCCCTACCTGAACATCACTTACACCATCTAATTTAATCAACCAATGTTCAAATCCATTTGGAGCCTTCGTTTGACCGGATTTTACTTCTCCTGTTTTTTCATTGTATGCGATTACAGCTTTCGGGCGTGCTCCTCCGGCAGAAGTTCCAACCTTTAAAATATCCATCACAGCTTTTTCTTCATCTTTTTGAAGATTGGTTGTAAATGACTCTCTTTGTGATAACATTCTTTGGGCCATCTCTACGAGGCTATTTATCTCAATTGAAAATGTTCTTTTGTTTTCCTTTATTGTAGGCGGTTCTATCTCTAATGCTCCCATTCCCCTCGTACCTATAAAACAAAGCATTTCCACAGGATTCATGCTATTCTGTGGACGTCCTTGTTGAGCCAACCACATATTTATCAGTTGATTTCCATATTTATCCGGAAGCATGTCAGCCAACAAACCCGGTAATCCTTTGAATGTGTCAAATTCTGCGTTTTTATCTCTTCTCAGTTCCGGAAACGATATTATTCTTTTGGTGGAATTAACAGGCATTTTTAATGGTGCCAACTCCCAATTTAATTTTTTGAAATTCGGATCATATTCAAAACTTGCCAATCCCGCTCTTTCATCCCAGGCAACTGCTCCTACAAGCTTTCCCCAGATTTTTACTTCTGCTACATCCATAATTTATTGTTTACTTCTGTACGAAACTATTCTTTATTCCCACGAGCTCTTTGTCTTTTCTCCTTTTCCATTTTAGCTAATGCCAATGGACTTATTGTTTGTTTTACTGTGAACACCTCCATTACATGTAATTGGTCTAACGCCCGAAGTGTCTGTATTAATGTAGCTAACGTTACAGTTTCTCCACGTTCCAACAAACTTAAAGTAGAGCGACTGATACCGGCAGCACTTGCCAACATTTCCTGTGTTTTATTTTGTTCCAGGCGATGGTGGTTTATAAAAACTCCAATATGTTCGGCTAAAGCTTTATCGCTCATTGAATCCCAATTTGTGTATGATAAGTCAGTCATAAAGCTAAATTATTTGCATTAGTGAATGATAATTCATGCAAATATAAATATTTATTTCCAAACCACAAAAATACGAATGATAAATCATTCATAAAATATCCAATATGATATGCTTGTTAATTGTATGTCTGATTTTATTGTCAATTTTGCAAATATATTTCTATTAGAAACTGTTTAAAAAACAATGTAAATATAAACTGGCTATCTGTTGTTTAGTTGAAATATGCTTCGTAACTTTATGTAAATCAAACA
>JAFNAU010000074.1 GCA_017860335.1 Bacteroidota bacterium | reverse complement strand
ATTGGTATCGAACACTTTGGAAAAACCCAATCGGCGCAATCCGGCCACCATCTGTCCCGTAACGAGACTTCCGTAAGGCATTCCCATGGCTTCGCCAATTCCAACTCGGATAGCGGGCGCCGTTTGAACCAGTACCACTTTTTCAGGATCGTTCAACGCCTTCCACACGTCACCGACGGCACTTTTTTCGGTAATGGCACCTGTTGGACACACCGGCCGCATAAGATGCATTTTTCCGGGTCGCGCACCAGTGAGAGCGACGACTCGTCTTTCGGGGAAACCTCTTTTTTAGTCCGAACAAATAATCTTTCGTGAATACCTAAATCGAAAGTAATTTCCTGCAATTCGCAATTTTGATTTCGATCGCATCCCAGACAATCCTGCGGATGGTTTGCCAGCATGAGTTCAATGTTTACCCTGCGCGCTTCCATCACACGCTGACTGTTGGTGGTAATATCCATGCCATCGGTCACTTGTGTGATACACGAGCGCAAAAGCGATTTGGCGTTTTTAACCTCTACAACACACACGCCACACGATGCATTGTGCGAAACATCTTTGAGGTAACACAGAGAAGGCACATGAATACCAACTGCATTGCAGGCCTCCATGATGGTTAAACCTTCCTTTACTTCCAGGGGCTGATTATTGATTGTGATTTTCATAAGAGAAAATTTGAAAATTTGAAAATGAACGCTTTATTGACATAAACAAATACTCACGGCCATTATTTTCAGCATTTCACATCGCACCTCAGGCAGCGGTTGACTTCATTCCGGGCCTGTTCGCCGGTATAACCACATTCCACTTCCTGAAAATTGCCAACACGCTCTTTCACTGTGAGTTTTGCAGAACGGTTTTTCGGACTCACTTTCGGGTTTACAGGTACCAGATTTTTATATTCGAATTTTCGGAACAGCATGTGAAATCTGTTTTCATTCATCAGTGCCAGATCAATGGATTCTGCTGCTTTTCGGGCCATACCCATTGCCTCGGCTGCGGTTGATGGTCCCGTAACTGAATCACCGCCTGCATATATTTTTGGAGTTGATGTTCGGAAAGTAAACGGATCAACGATTAACCGGCCATCCTTTGTGGCAGCCAAACCAAGTTGGCTCAGGTGTTCTGAATCTACCCTTTCACCTACTGCCAAAACTACAGAATCGCAGGGTATTTCTTCAAATTTCCCGGTTGACACAGGTCTTCTTCTGCCAGTTGTATCGATACTTCCGCCACTCATCACTTCCACTTTCAAGGCCTTCACTTTTCCACGGGCGTTAGTGAGTATTTCATTGGGAGAAGCCAGAAAATGATACCTGATCTTTTCAGCTTCCGCTTCGAAAATTTCCGCTCCGTTGGCAGGCATATCGCCTTTCTCGCGCCGATAAACGACCGTCACATCCTTGCCAAGACGCCACAGACTTCGCGCTGCATCAATAGCTACATTGCCGCCACCAATGATAATGACACGTTCACCCAGTTTCGGCATTTTACCCAATGCCAGTTCTTTCAAGATTTCTGTTCCGGCAAAAACGCCCTTCGCTTTTTCACCGGGGATATTCAGATCAATATTTTTCCATGCACCGATGGCCAGATATACAGCATCATATTTATCTTTTAGTGTTTCTAATGAAAGATTCTGACCTAACCGCTGATTAAATAAAAATTTCACACCCAGCTTTCGGATAAACTGCACCTCCTTTTGGAGTACTGATTTTGGCAAACGGTACTGTGGAATGCCAAACCTCACGACACCTCCGGCTTCGGGCAAAGCATCATAAACAGTAACCGTATGTCCCAAACGCACCAGGTAATAAGCAGCAGTAAGTCCTGCAGGCCCTGCTCCTACAACGGCAATTTCCCTGCCGGTAGGTTTAAGTTTTTCTTTAATCAGCCGGTTATAAATTTCATTTTCCTTACCGAGTTTATACATGGTGTCAGCCAGATAGCGGTGAATTTCACCCTGCGAAACCGGTTCGTCCAGTTGTTCCCTCCGGCAACGCATCTGACAATGGAAGTGACAGATACGTCCGATAGTACCCGGCAGCGGGTTGTCGCGCAGAGTAACTTCGAATGCTTCTTCCAGCCGGTCTTCCTTAATCAGTTCGATGTATGCCGGTATATTCATGTGCATCGGACAACTATTTTCGCATAACGCCATATAAAGCGTATCGCAAACACCTGCATGACACCGTTTTTCGCGGATATGTTCTTCATATTCGTTTCTGAAATACTTCATGGTTGTCAGGATGGGATTTGGAGCCGTCTGACCAAGCGCACAAATGGATGTATCTTTTATTGTTCTGCCCAGCAATTCCAAGAGATCCAGGTCTGCAAATGTACCCAATCCTTTTGTAATACGGGTAAGGATAGCAAGTGCCTGCGCAAGTCCCTCCCGGCAGGGAGTACATTTTCCGCAGGATTCCGCCGAGTTGAATTCCAGAAAATAGCGGGCTACATCCACCATGCAATTGTCCTGATCCATGACAACCATTCCTCCTGAGCCCATTATAGCCCCAATTCCGGCGAGCGACTCGTAATCCACCGGAGTTGAGAAATACTCCAGCGGAATACAACCTCCTGAGGGTCCGCCTGTCTGTACGGCTTTCACCCGCTTGGTGGTTCCGGTTCCTTCTCCGATGTTAAAAATGAAATTTTCGAGCGTGGAACCCAGTGGAAGTTCTACAAGCCCGGTATTTTTTATTTTCCCGACCAGCGAGAACACTTTTGTTCCCGAACTCTTTTCGGTGCCTGTCTGCGTAAACCACTCACTTCCTTTCTCAATAATTACAGGCACATTGCACCAGGTTTCCACATTATTAATATTGGTGGGTTTTCCATACAATCCCTTTGCTGCAGGATAAGGCGGACGCGGCATCGGACGACCTGCTTTTCCTTCGATAGAGGCTATCAGGGCCGTTTCCTCTCCGCAAACAAATGCTCCGGCACCTTCCACCACGTGAAGGTTGAAATTAAAACCGGAATTTAAAATATTTTCGCCCAATAATCCCCATTCGGAAGCCTGTTCAATGGCTTTTTTCAGTCTTTTTACTGCTAGCGGATATTCTGCCCTGACGTAGGCAATTCCCTCGGTGGTGCCCATCGCATAAGCCCCTATCAGCATCCCTTCAATCAGCATGTGCGGATCACTTTCAATCTCGTTCCGATTCATATAGGCACCCGGATCACCTTCGTCGGCATTGCAAATAATGTATTTCTGGTCGGCTTCTGCTTTCTGCATCATCGACCATTTTATTCCGGTAGGGAAACCGGCACCACCCCGACCGCGAAGTTTGGAAGCAAGGATTTCACTGACAACTTCCTCCTGTTGCATTTCCAGTGATTTTTTCAATGCGCGATATCCACCGACAGCAAAATAATCGCGGATATCTTCGGGATCAATCAGTCCGGCATGGCGCAATACAATCTTTTCCTGCCCTTTGAAATACGGAATTTCGTTCCAATGGGGCACTTCTGAATAACCCTTTCCAAATTGTACCTTTGATTCACGGAAGTCCCAATCGTCGATCTTGCAAAGTATTTTTTTAGGATAAATTTTCCCTTTCATCAGTCCGTCAACAATGTGGATTGCATCTTTTTCATTTACCCGGCTGTAAACGAGCATCGGTTTGCCCGGCTGAAATACAGTTACAAGTGGTTCCTGAGCACAAAAACCAAAGCAACCTGTTTGTTTCAGCAGACAGGGAGATTTTATTTCTGAAATACGGACTTCAAGGCGGTTAAAAATCACATCGGCACCATTGCCAATGCCGCAGGTACCCATCCCGACCAATATCATGGGAACATCAGGAAGTATTCGTTCCTGAAATTGCTGTTTTAGGATCTCTAATTCGTGTGATTTCATAGTTATACGAGCTTTTCAAAAGAGATAATAATGTCCGACCTATAAAAATGAGGTTCTTACACCGCTCTTAGTTTTCATTCGGTTTCACCCGGGTTTCCTGCAATTTGAGCCTGTTCAGTATTTTGATCAGTTTCTGCGAATTAACATTGCTGTGAATGACGCCATCGACCTCCACCACAGGCGATTGTGCGCATTGCCCGAAACAGGCTACCGTTTTGATGGTGAATAAATTATCGGGAGTTGTATAAGATGATTCCGTATCATTTTCATCTTTTTTAAAATTCAGAATCGGTCCTATTTCATCAAGTAAGGCTTTGGAACCTTTTGTATGACAGGCTGTGCCCCGGCAAACGACAATGGAATGTTTTCCCTGGGGTTTCAGATTAAAAAAAGAGTAGAATGTGACAACACTGTACACCTGGGTATAGGGTACTTTCAGTTTTTGGGATACAGCAGTAAGAGTTTCGCCGGGAAGGTATTTCAAGGGATTTTTTTCCTGCACTTCTTCCAGCGTTGAAAGCAGTATGCCGGGTTTTCCTTTGTGTTTCTCAATAATCTGATCGAGAATATTTTCTGGAACAGGAGAATTGGTCAGCGTTTCCATAACTATATTATTTATCTGTAAATGAACTTCAAATAAATTCCTATAATAGAAATCTGGAAAGCAACAATAAAACAAGTCTAATAGAAATTTGTTCTTCAACACTTTACAACCAATCAGTACTTAGTGCAAAACTCTTTTTGACAATACAAGCTTGGCTTATGAACTGAGATATTCTTTTTATCTCTCTACAAATATAATATATAGTTTTTGGAATTAAAGAAATTTTTCTTTAATATTTTCGTTAATTTACTATCCTATTGATTATGTATGCTTTAAAAGCGGAAAAAAGCGGAAATAATCCGCTTTTTCCGGCACTAATAATAGTGCAATTGCTTACATTTTACAATCGGGTGACTTACCCTGAACTTATGTCTGAATTTTTAATTCTGTGCTTGAAAGTTCATTTCCGGAAAAACAATCGGCTCGTCATCACTCAATTACTTCGCCAAATAATGTTGCAGAGCTGGCATCTGTAATTTTCACACGGACAGTTTCACCTATTCTGCGACCATTACGGGGTATGATCACCACTTTATTCTGTGATGTCCGGCCGAAAAACTGTTCCTTTGACCGTTTTGAGAAACCTTCAATCAGCACTTCAAATTCGTATCCGATGTCTCTCAGGTTGCTCGCATGCGAAAGTTCGTTTTGTAAAGCTATGATTTCGTTCAGACGCCTGATTTTAATTTCCTCGGGCACATCATCCGGCAGATGCTTGGCTGCATGCGTACCTGGTCGTTCGGAGTATTTGAACATAAAAGCCATATCGAATCCCACTTCGCGCATGAGTGACAGCGTTTCGGCATGATCCTCTTCGCTTTCTCCGTGAAATCCACAAAAAACATCTGTACCAACAGAAGCATCAGGCAAAATGCGCCGGATAGCAGCAATCCTGTCAAGATACCATTCGCGGGTATATTTCCGGTTCATAGCCTTGAGAATTTTATTGCTGCCGCTCTGTACAGGCAAATGAATGAACCTGCATAAATTAGGATGAGCCGCAATCACCTCGAGTGTATGGTCGCTCATGTCTTTGGGATGCGAGGTAGTGAAGCGAAAGCGAATTTCGGGAGCTGCCTCAGCCACAATTTTAAGTAACTGCGGGAAATCAATAATCTGGCCATCTTTTTCAAACTGGTATGAATTTACATTCTGACCAAGCAGGGTAACTTCTTTGAAGTTTTTTGCCTGCAGATCTTTCAGTTCATTCAGGATGCTTTCAACATCGCGGCTGCGCTCACGCCCACGGGTATAGGGCACGATGCAATAGGAACAAAAATTATTGCATCCGCGCATGATGGAGATGAAGCCTGAAATCGGATTGCTGATGCGGGAAGGAATTACATCACGGTAGGTTTCTGTCTTGGAAAGTTCCACATTGATGGCTCTCTCTCCGTTCATCACATGACCCATCAGGTTGGGAATATCCAGGTAAGCATCGGGACCGACAACGATATTCACTCCGTGATTCTCAATCAGATCTTCTTTAACCCGTTCAGCCATACAACCGATAACTCCTACTACCAGTTTCTTGTTTTTCTTTCTCAGCGACTGGAAATACTTCAGACGCTGTATAATTTTTTGCTCGGCATTGTCTCTGATCGAACAGGTATTCACAAAAATGGCATCAGCTTCAGTAATCTGGTCTGTTAGTTCAAATCCGTCCATCTGCATAATGGACGCTACCACTTCACTGTCAGCCACATTCATCTGACAACCGTAAGTTTCAATAAATAGTTTTTTGTCGTTCAACGCGGATTTAGAGTCCGGTGAACCAACTTCTTTGTTTGCTTTCATAAGTAAATAATTATTTTTAAAAAGTCAAATATCTATTCCCTGTCTATCGGGATTCGTTTTATAAGATAATAAAGTTATATAATTTCTTTTTTATACGCATATCCGCATAAATCACCGTTTTCTATATAACCGTCTATTAGAATTTTTCAGATGCAAAGTTACGATATTTGTACGAGGTGCAACTTTACAAACACTTTATATTTTAATAAATCACACACTGCTGTACTCATAACGTGATTTCCATAAAATGAATAATGTGTCCATAATTTTTCATTTTTATTCATTTATGATTAAATGAATAATTTTTTTGAAAAAAAAATGTTGTAATATTTGGTAATTCAAAAAACCGTATTAACTTTGCAGAGTAAACAAACAGATAAATTTTTCATAATTAAGGTTTAGGTTAAAATGTAGCAATGGGTGACTGTGAAGTTACCCATTGTTTTTTTTAAATTTGGTTGTACAGAATTCTTTTTGTAATATTGCATAAACATTTAAAAATATATGGAAGATCTGGGTGACTATATTTATCTTATTTTACTTTTGCTTGCCGGCATAAGCGGAATTTTTAAGAAAAAAGGGACAAATAATGAAACCTTAGAAAAGAAAAAGCCGGTAATCAACCTCCCCAAATCGTGGGAAGAATTTGAACAGCAGTCAACCACACAAACTCAAAAAACTATTGCCCGACCCGAACCAACCCGTACGATTATATCTCCGGCAAGAACGGTTGTACCGGAAGCAGTATCGGGCGAAACGATTCCTCGGGGATTTGAAACCGGAAGTTTCCAAACTTACGATGCTGTAGATGACATTAGCAAAATGCGGGCAAAGAAAACCGTCACGAAAAATATAAAATCACAAACGAATAATCCTGAGCCCGAAATTTCAGAAGAGGAAATTAACCCTTTATACTCTTTGAATAATGCAGAAAGTGCCAGAGCAGCATTTATTTACTCTGAAATTTTCAACAGAAAATACCATTAATTTTTTTCAAAAACTTTTTTCAAAAAAAATTGAAATACGAAAAAAGCGTGTATCTTTGCAGTAATTAAACCTGATTCATACTGAGAGTTCCGACTTATCGTCGGAATTCTTTTTTGTTTATCAAAAACTTAACTAAACACGATTTATTATGGCAGTAACGTATATGACCGCTGAAGGTTATAAAAAATTAGTCGATGAACTAAACGAAATGGAAAACGTACAGCGTCCCGCCATTTCGAAACAAATTGCTGAGGCCAGAGATAAAGGAGACTTATCTGAGAATGCCGAATATGATGCGGCAAAAGAAGCTCAGGGAATGCTGGAAATGAAAATTGCTCAACTGAAAGATATTATCGGATCAGCCCGAATGATTGACGAAACAAAGATTTCTACTGATGAAGTTCAGATTCTGACAAGGGTAAAAATTAAAAATACAAAATCCGGTCAGGTTATGTCATATCTTATCGTATCTGAAAGCGAAGCCAACTTTAAAGAAGGAAAACTATCAGTTACCACACCAATTGCAAAAGGACTGTTAGGCAAGAAAGTTGGTGAGAAAGCCACTGTTATCGTTCCTTCGGGCTCTATGGAATTTGAGGTAATGGAAATTGGACTGTAAAATCAAGAAAAACATCATCCTGATTGAATTGTTTATTTTTGAAATCACCGAGGTCATAAACCTCAAAAAAAGCATTCACTAACCAGAAATAAAATCAACCATCATGGCAACAATTTTCAGCAGAATAATTGCAGGTGAGATTCCGAGCTACAAAGTAGCTGAAGACGAAAACTTCTATGCTTTTCTGGACATCAACCCGATGAGCAAGGGACATACCCTGGTAGTGCCAAAAAAAACTGAAGACGACTACCTTTTCAATCTGGATAATGAGACTTATACGGGTTTGACATTGTTTGCCAAGAAAGTGGCAAAAGCAATTGAAAAATCGGTGGATTGTAAACGCATCGGAGTTGCTGTTATGGGACTGGAAGTGCCTCACACTCATATTCACCTGATACCCATCAACAAAGAAAGTGACATGAATATCGGCAATCCGAAACTCAAGCTTTCACCCGGGGAAATGAATGAAATTGCCCAAAAAATCAGAAATAATTTCTTGAACTAAACATTCCAAACAAGCAGGCGAACCTGTAAATGCAGGAAAAGTAGTGGAACTCACCGGACTCGACCGCAAAGAAGTGGACAAAGCCATGACAAAACTGAAAGCCACCGGCGATATCGTATCACCAAAAAAATGCTTCTGGACAGCAAAATAAATCAAAAATACGAGAGCACTAAGCGCATAGAGGTTCACTGTCTTTCAGGTGATATTTTTATGAATTAGTGCTTTCGTATTTTTATAAATGAAAATAATGATACAAAAAAACGACATATTTCCCATCGGACGCCTCACAAAAACTCACGGATTAAAAGGCGAAATGAGTTTCAGTTGCACGACAACCATTCTGGAGGACATTGAAATTCCGTATGTTGTACTCGAACCGGAAGGAATACCTGTGCCGTTTTACATCGAAGAAGTACGTTTGAAAACAGATGAATCCGGAATTATCAAGTT
>JAFNAU010000255.1 GCA_017860335.1 Bacteroidota bacterium | reverse complement strand
TTTTACTCTATCCAGCTGGAGCAGTTTCAATTTTATTGGCTTTATCGTCTTGTTATTGAAGAAAATTAACAAAAACAAAAAGTCAAGATGACTTCATAATATAAAATCCCGCATGACAAGTTCATACGGGATTTTATATTAATATATCAGATTATACTATTGGACAATACTCTTCACAATTCTGGCTTTCACGCCATCTTTTATTTCATTGAGTTCCATCAGAATAGTGTCTCCTTCAGCCACTTCGCCAGAGAGTACCACATCGGCCAACTCATCTTCCAGATAACGCTGTATTGCACGTTTAAGCGGACGCGCACCAAACTGTATATCGTATCCTTTTTCGGCAATGAAATCTTTTGCTTCAGGAGAGAGTTCGAGTTTATACCCCAGGTCGGTCACCCGTTTGAACAACCCCTTCAGCTCCAGGTCGATTATCGATTTTATACTATCCCTGCTAAGCTGATCGAACATAACCACATCGTCGATACGATTCAAGAATTCAGGTGCAAAAGTTTTATTCAGAGCTTTCTGGATTACACCCCGTGAGAATTCCGAATCAGCCACAGCATCATCAGAGGTATTAAATCCTACTCCCCTGCCGAAATCCTTCAACTGACGGGTTCCTATATTGGAAGTCATTATTATAATCGTGTTTTTAAAATCAATCCGTCGTCCCAGACTATCGGTCAAACGCCCTTCATCCATCACTTGCAGAAGGATATTAAACACATCCGGGTGGGCTTTTTCGATTTCGTCCAGCAAAATGATTGAATACGGTTTGCGACGAACCTTTTCGGTCAGTTGTCCTCCCTCTTCATAACCCACATATCCCGGAGGCGCTCCGATTAATCTGGAAACGCTGAATTTTTCCATATATTCACTCATATCCACACGGATAAGAGCATCAGGACTATCGAACATAAATTCAGCCAATACGCGCGCTAAATGTGTTTTTCCTACCCCTGTAGGACCTAAAAACAGGAATGAACCAATCGGCTTGCTTGGATCTTTCAGTCCAATGCGGTTTCGCTGTATGGCTTTCGTGATTTTATCAACGGCATCACTCTGCCCAATTACACGGCTTTTCAGGACATCCTTCATCTGACGGAGTTTCAGACCTTCGGCCTGGGCAATCCGTTGTACAGGAATGCCCGACATCATTGCTACCACCTCGGCAACCTTCTCTTCATCCACAATCTCTGGATGCTGCTGTGATTCTTGTTCCCAGCGTTTAATAGCATCTTCGAGCTGATACTGACATTGTTTTTCTTTATCGCGAATGGGAACTGCCTCTTCATATTTTTGTTCGGCAATGACCCTGTTTTTTTGATTCTTCAGTTCTTCAATTTGTTTTTCCAACTGTTCAATTTCTACAGGAACAGACACTGTAGCAATATGTACCCTTGAACCAGCTTCATCCAATGCATCGATAGCCTTATCGGGGAAGCAGCGATCGGTAATATAGCGGTCTGTCAGGCGGACACATGCTTTTATTGCTTCGGGAGTATAGCGCACATTGTGATGATATTCGTATCTGTCCTGAATATTCTGCAGTATGTTCAGAGTTTCATCCGGTGTGGTAGGATCGACCATCACTTTTTGGAATCTGCGTTCGAGCGCTCCGTCTTTTTCAATGCTCTGTCTGTATTCGTCAAGAGTGGTTGCCCCAACGCATTGGATTTCACCTCTGGCAAGAGCAGGTTTCAGCATATTGGCAGCATCAAGCGAACCCGGTGCGCCTCCGGCACCAACTATGGTGTGAATTTCGTCAATAAATAGTATGATATTCGGGTTTTTCTGCAACTCGTTGAGAATGGCTTTAATACGTTCTTCGAACTGACCGCGATATTTAGTACCAGCAACAATGGATGCCATATCCAGGGCAACCACCCGTTTATCAAACAGTACCCTCGACACTTTATGCTGAGTAATCCGCAAAGCAAGCCCTTCAACAATGGCCGATTTTCCAACCCCCGGATCACCAATAAGAACAGGATTGTTCTTTTTTCTCCGGCTCAAAATCTGCGCAAGCCGTTCTATTTCCCGTTCGCGTCCTACAATAGGATCCAGACGGTTTTCCATGGCTGCTTTCGTAATATCCGAACCAAAGGTATCCAGTGCTGGAGTCTCGCTTTGTTTTGCTCCGGGCTGTTTCGATTTGGATTTCTTGTGGAACTGATCTTCATCTTCATCTTCGTCGTCTGATGCCTGATTATTTTTTGGCTGATCGGCTGCTGGCTCTACAGGTTTTAAGCAAGCCAGCAGATTCTCATAAGTTAATTTCTCAGAATTAAGTACATCTACAGCAAGATTATTTTTATCCTTCAAAATAGCCAGAAGTAAATGTTCCGTATCTGCCGAAGAAGCAGAAAGCGACCGGGCTTCGAGTTCCATGATTTTTTTAATTTTTTCCGTACTTTTAAGCAAGGGGATTTCACCACCGGTGGGTTCCATATCGGTACGCACCAGCGATTCTATTTTTTGCTTTACATTATTGATATCTACATTCATACTCACCAGCAGGTCTAAAGCCCGGTTGTTACCTACCCGTATTAGAGCTAAAAGCAGGTGTTCGGGGCCTACATAGGCGTTTCCGAGTCGTTCGGCTTCCTGTACGCTGTATATGAAAACATTATTTAATTGTTCGGTGTAGTTGACTGACATATTTATGTTTTATAATAAAATAAGTTGTTCAAATAATGAAACATGATGCCACAAATTTATGAAAATAGGTGCATTTAATTTTATATACTTCAAAAATTATACCTAAATAAATTTAATTTACAATTCGGAAAAGATGTCCGATATTTTTATTCAGGCAACAATAAAAAAACTGACAAAATGGCACAAACCGTAAAAAAAATCATATTTAAATCAAAATAATGACAACTCACCTTCCCGATGTAATCATAAAATACAATATAGATGTACGCAATTGTAGAAATCCTGGGTCAGCAGTTCAAAGCTGAACAAGGTAAAAGACTGTTCATCCACCGCATGGCTGAAGCCGAAAGAGGTGCAACAGTTGAATTTGACAAAGTATTGTTGGTTGACAACAATGGCGCTGTAACCGTAGGAGCACCTGTGGTAGAAGGCGCAAAAATAGTTTGCGAAGTAATTTCGCATGTAAGGGGTGAAAAAGTTATTGTTTTCCACAAAAAACGCCGCAAAGGTTACCGCAAACGCAATGGCCACCGTCAGGATTTCACCGAATTGACAATTAAAGAAATTATAGCTTAACCGATTAAATTTAGAAGAAAATGGCACATAAAAAAGGTCAAGGTAGTTCACATAACGGTCGTGAATCGGAAAGCAAACGACTTGGAGTAAAGATTTACGGTGGACAATTTGCAAAAGCAGGCAACATCATCGTTCGCCAACGTGGCACCGTGCATAACCCCGGTCTGAACATCGGTATGGGAAAAGATCATACTTTGTTCGCATTGATTGACGGTACTGTGGAATTCAGAAAGAAAAGAGACAACAAATCTTATGTTTCTGTTCGTCCAATTGAAGAAAATAACTAAGACAGAGTTCTTACCGGATATAAAAATCTCTCACAATGTATTTTGTGAGAGATTTTTTTGTTTAAAAGCACTATTCAGAGCATTTTTTGTAACTTTGCATTTCAGAAAATTAATAAAC
>JAFNAU010000254.1 GCA_017860335.1 Bacteroidota bacterium | reverse complement strand
TTTGACATTGTATGAATTATCGGCGACCGGATGATGTACGACTCTCAGAGCGACTTTCGGAGCGACTTTCTGTTGTACGTCCAGAACTGCTTCGAACAGGGCCTGCCTCCGACGAACGGTTTGGAGTTACGGAGCGAGTTCCGGTTTGAACTTCACGCTGGGTTCCGTATTGTCTGGTTATTGTTCTTTCGTGGTTATCACTTCTTGCTGAACTTCGAACATTGGTGTTAAAATCCGTATTGCGGTGTTAAAATCCGTATTGCCTGTTCCGGTTCTTACGGATCTCTGATCACTGCTATTCACCCTGTTTTGCGGATTTGTCCGCACATATCGGTTGGCATTGTCAATTTCAATAACCTTCACCTCATTTTTCCGATTTTGAAGTTCATCGTATTGTTTTGGGGAGAGTACTTTCTGAATATCCTCATTCTTGTTTCTAATACGTTCCACAGCCTGACTACGGGTGTTAGATTGCTGGCGTTCGCGAGCATACCGCAAATTTATCTGGTAGATGGCTTTATACTGTTGTTCAGTCAACTGCAATTCATTTTGCAGTTTTTCTGTTTGCTTAAGGGCCTCCTGTTCGGGAGTGCGATCTGTTACGGCAGTACTTTGTGCAACCACAAACACAGGTATATTAATTACTGCCCAACATATTATAACCAAAATAAATTTCAACCGATTCATTGTACTTTTGTAAATCACATTTTCATCAATGTATCTGCAACAATGATTATGCCACATTACAAATAATTATCAGAGAAGAATATATTTAACCTGATTTATCAAATAATAGCTATTTTTCTGCAATTATTTCTGAAAATCGCGAAGTTTGATATTCGTCAGAACTTTCTTGGTATGTAGTGTAAAATCGCTACTCATAATCCATCCGTAGTATCCAATATCCGATTTTAAGACATCAGTTACTTTCTGTCCCTTATATTTTCCAAAATTGATAACCTCTTCCCCTTTATCGTTGTATATAATCCGGCCTGCAAAATCCACATTATTGGTTTGAGCCGTAAATTTTGATAAAAACTCAACATCATTTTTTAAATCCGGATACATATCAAGCTGAGACTTAAGCACTTCGTAAGTAGCTTTTGTGTCTGCCTCTGCACTATGTGCATTTTCCAGGTCTTTATTACAGTAAAATTTATAGGCGGCTGACAGGGTACGCTGTTCCATTTTATGGAAGACAACCTGAACATCAACAAATTTTCGTTTCATCAGATCAACATCGACATCTGCCCGCAACAATTCTTCTGCCAGCAAGGGTATATCAAACCGATTGGAATTATATCCGGCCAAATCACATCCTTCGATATCGTGAATAATTTCCTTGGCTACTTCTTTGAATACAGGGCAATTCTTCACATCTTCATCATAAATTCCATGTATGGCAGAAGAACTTTCGGGAATATGCATTCCGGGATTTACCCTGATTGTTTTAGTTTCCTCCCTGCCATTTGGAGAGACTTTCAGATAGGATATTTCTATTATCCGGTCAGATACGATATTAGTTCCTGTCGTTTCGAGATCGAAGAAAACTATTGGATTTTTCAGATTGAGTTTCATTATATGATTTATATTTTACAATTTCAATAAATAAAAAGCAGAAAAACACGTGTTACATATTTTTCTGCCTGTATTGTGATTATTAATTACAATTTTCAGTCATTCAGCAGCATCGGCATCAACAACATGAGGATATCCTCGTTTTCAGCATTTCCCAATGGCAGAAGTATCCCTGCACGGGACGGATCGGCTAATTCAAGTATTATATCATTGGCATCAACATTTCCCAACATTTCAACCAGGAAAGTTGATTTGAAGCCGATTTTAATATATTCTCCTTCATACTGGCAGGGAATATACTCTTCGGCCGAAATGGAGAAATCGATATCCTGAGCCGAAATATGTATCTGGTTCTGCTGAAACTCGAGTTTAATCAGATTACTTGCCTGATTGGAGAATACGGAAACCCGTTTCAACGCATTGAGCAATGTGGCACGATCGGCAATCACCTTGAATGGATTATTCTTTGGAATTACACCGTTATAGTTTGGATAACGTCCTTCAACCTGCCGGCATACCATTGTATAATTGCTCAGTTGGAAATATGCATTTTTTTCATCAAATTTTATTTCCACTTCACCCATTTCTTTAGGTAAAATTGTCCGAAGCATGATAGCGGGTTTTTTGGGAAGAATAAAATTCAATGTTTCATTATCATTAATTGAAGCAGACAAATATACAGATTTATAGCGAACAAGTTTGTGTGCATCGGTAGCAACCAGTGTCAGATTTTCAGACGTTATGTCGAAAAATATACCATTCATCACGGGGCGCAGTTCGTCATCAGCCATACAAAAAAATGTTTTTGATATACCACTCAACAAAACAGGCACAGAAACATTTAACTGACGGGCATTTTCTTCCAGTACCGGAAGTTGCGGATGTATCGAGCAATAATTTGTTGGCAACGGCAACTTTTCCACTTCCAACAACATCCTGTACCTCCATAGAAGTAATAAGTGTTGTTTCAATATCGGATGCAGTCATTGTAAGTGTATTACCTTCAAGACTTAAAAGAAAATTATCCAGTATCTGTAAGGAATTTTTACTGTTGATTACCCGGCTGATTGCTTGCAAATGACTTAATAATTCTGTGCTTGATACAACAAATTTCATATCCTTTGTTTTAAATGGGTTGTTTTGATATCACATAAATAATTAGCAAATGTACTGATTATTTTTAAAAAATAAAACAATAGAGAAGTTTTTTCGCTTTTATTGGCAATATAAAAAAACATGCGCGTTATAAGATTATTATCATTTTAATAATGCTCTTTTGCTTTTTTTTTTCTACTTTTGCCGCTTAAATTAATTCAGTAGCTAAGCCCGATGAAAACAATTCAAATTAAAGACAAACAATTTACTTTATCCATCCCTTCTGAAGAAATTCTGGAAGCAGTAAAAAAAGTTGGAGATGCCATCAACAAAGATCTGGCTGATAAAAATCCATTATTTATCTGTGTGCTAAACGGAGCATTTATGTTTGCGGGCGATTTAATGAAAGTGGTGGAAATCCCGTGTGAAATTACTTTTATTAAACTTTCGTCCTATGAAGGTTTAATTACAACCGGAATAGTCAAAGAGGTTATCGGATTAAATGAAAGTGTTGTAGGTCGGAATGTAGTTGTAGTGGAAGATATTGTTGATACAGGTATTACGATGGATAAAATCCTAACATCACTGCAGGCTAAAGGTGCTAACGAAATATACGTAGCTACGTTCCTCCAGAAACCTGCCGCACTTAAACGCGATGTAAAAATTGACTATGTTGCCATGAAAATTCCGAATGAATTCATTATTGGATACGGGCTGGATTATGATGGATACGGACGCAATCTTAAAGACATATACACGGTTGTTGATTGATTTTTTCGATTGACTAACAAATTTGCATTTATATAATATATTAATTTCTCATGATCAATCTCATTATCTGTGGTGCGCCCGGATGTGGTAAAGGCACTCAAAGTGACTTAATCGTAAGAAAATACAATCTTACTCATATCTCGACAGGCGATTTACTGCGAAAAGAAATTGCTGCCAACACTGAACTTGGTAAAGTAGCTTATCAATATATTTCGAAAGGTCAACTTGTACCCGATCAAATGATCATTGATATTCTGGCAAATAAACTGAATTCGCTTCAGAACAGCAATACAAATGGCATTATTCTTGACGGCTTTCCCCGTACATTAGCTCAGGCTGAAGCTCTCGAAAAACTTTTCTCGGAACGAAATACACAAACTGATATTCTGCTCGATCTTCAGGTAGATGAGGACGAACTTATTGCCCGTCTGCTGAAGCGGGGTAAAACTTCCGGACGCAGTGATGACAATCTGGAAACCATCAAAAAGCGCCTTGATGTATATTACAATCAAACAAAACCGGTCAGTGATTACTATCAGTCACTCGGAAAATATGCCGGAATTTATGGGATGGGTACAATAGACGAAATTTTCGGACGAATTTCTAATACAATTGATGCTAAACTTTAACGGTTTAACCTTGTTATATTGGTATCAAAATCCATTGATGAGTTTTTGAAATTCTGAAATGGATTTATTTTTTTAATAAACTAACCTAAACAACTAACATTATCATTTCGATTTAATTCAAACATTATGGCAGGCTCCAATTTTATAGATTACGTAAAGATTTTTTGTCGTTCCGGTAAAGGTGGTGCAGGTTCACTCCATTTTCATCGTGAAAAATTTATCGCCAAAGGTGGTCCTGATGGTGGCGACGGAGGTCGCGGAGGACACATCATACTGAAAGGGAACAGAAATCTCTGGACTTTGCTGCACCTGAAATATGCACGACATATATATGCCGGCGATGGAGGAGATGGATCAAAAAATAAGAGTTTCGGCAAGGATGGTAAAGATCAAACCATCGATGTGCCATGTGGTACAGTAGTCTATGACGGCGAAACGGGGGAATTCCTTTGCGACATAACTCATGATGGCGAGGAAGTAGTACTGATGAATGGAGGACGTGGCGGCTTGGGTAACTGGCATTTCCGCACAGCTACCAATCAAGCTCCGCGTTATGCTCAACCCGGCGAACCCCGAATAGAAAAAACGATTATCATGCAGCTCAAAATTCTGGCTGATGTTGGTCTGGTAGGCTTCCCTAATGCTGGAAAGTCAACTTTACTTTCTGTTGTTTCGGCGGCAAAGCCCGAAATTGCCGACTACCCGTTTACCACCCTTGCTCCTAACCTGGGAATTGTATCCTATCGCGACAATAAATCGTTCGTCATGGCTGACATTCCCGGAATTATCGAAGGCGCTTCCGAAGGCAAAGGTCTTGGATTGAGGTTTTTGCGACATATCGAACGAAATTCAATTCTGCTTTTTATGATTCCTGCCGATACACAAGACATAAAAAAAGAATACCAGATATTACTGAACGAACTTCATAAATACAATCCGGAGCTTATCGACAAACAGCGTGTCCTGGCAATCTCGAAATGCGATATGCTTGACGAGGTGCTCATCGAACAAATGAAAAAGGAACTGCCTGATGATGTAAAAATACTGTTTATTTCTTCAGTAAGCGGAACAGGTATCACCGAACTGAAAGATGTACTCTGGGAAGAACTCAACAAAGACACCAATAAGATTGTGGACATTACACACAAACCTATTGAAGTTACAGGTATGCTCACAGAAGAAGATGAAATGGAAATAGAGGTGGATGAATTTGACGATGAAGATGACTTGAGCAAATACAAAGGAATTGGTTGGGATGAGCAATAATTTTGAGTCCGGTTTCATACAATACCCGGCATTAAACCGGTATGATACTATCCGGCATTTTACAACTACCCGAATGGGCGGAGTGAGTACCGGTAATTATTCATCATTCAATCTGGGACTGTTTTCAGATGATAATCCCGATGATTTATCTCAAAATTTTAAGATACTTTCCACATTAACCAATATTCCGGAAGACAACATCCACCTTCCTT
>JAFNAU010000073.1 GCA_017860335.1 Bacteroidota bacterium | reverse complement strand
TTTTTGGTCGGTTTGGTCAGTACGGATAAACTTCCAGTTCTTTTCGAGCAGATATTCTGTGCGGTTTTGCGCCCAGACCCCTGCTGAGATAGCAGTTATCAGTACGACTGCTAGTAAGTTTTTTCGTTTCATTGATAATGATTTTATAGTTGATTGATTATTATTCTGCGATTTACAAAGTTAAATTATTTAGGCAGATATCAGAAACGGAATAACTTTTTTTGAAGTATTTTATAAAACAGGCAGTAACAGGGACTATTTAATCGGGTGAATTATCGGGGCATTATAAAACCATTGGCATACATCCACACCACGTAACGGACAAATTTACCGAGCAACATGGATAATGCCACAATCCACCACCGACAGCGGAAGAAACCTGACGCGACGGCAATGCCATCACCGATACCGGGCAAAAAAGAGAAGAAGGCAAACCAGTCGCCATACTTATGAAGTTTAACTTCGAAACTATCCATTTTTTCTTTCTTTATTCGCAGGTATTTTTCTATCCATTCCACTTTACCCAGCATACCCAGATAATAACAGGACATGCCACCCAGCCAGTTTCCCAGCGTAGCAAACCACCGTTGCAGCAAGAAATGATGCAATAAATAATCCCAGGTAACCCCACTCGGCAAATTCGGCCATAAAACAAGTTTTTTATCAGAAATATAACTGAAAAACAACATATGCTAAACTTACCACACACAATACAATAAACACAATGTAATAAAATAGGTTTTTGACAAGTGTGAAAGTATAAGCCGTAAGTATAGCAAACAACGCGGCAATCAGCGGCAGATAATATGTATAATTAGAAAACCGGAAAATCAACAACATCAACAACCCGAAAGCCATCACCCTTAAAAAAAAGAGCATATTTCTCGCCTGAATAACATCATGCCGGGTATTACCGGACAAAGCAGTCATAGCAAGACTAAAAATGAGGAAAATAGCTCCAAAGTAGATGAGCAGAGGTAAATTAGCATAATTCAAAAACTGAAATTCAAAAACTACTCCTTTCGAATCGGGAAACAGTGTAGTCTGATTCATTATGAAAAACATGATGCTGTAAACAAAAATCAGAGGTGTAATAAATCCAAAGACAGAAGCAAAAAAAGTGCGAAATGAGAAGCACCGGAGAAAGATAAAACCAATCCAGAAAAAAGGAAGCAGATAAACCAGGTCATGAACTAAAAGCGAACCGAGAGACACACAAAAAAAAGCCAGAAACGCCTGCTCGACACCACGTGTATCCTTATACATCTGAAGAGAAAGAAATACAGCAACAAGCAAAAAGAAAGATGCAATTACCGCAAGATAGTTACCGTGAATCTGCAGCCAACAAGTTGATAAGAGTAAATATATGAATACAGGCATGAATGTACGCGTCCTGATAAAAGCAAACTTATTGTTCATCTGAGCTATCAACAGAGAATTCAATACGGTAACGGCAAAAGTGATCAGATATGCCAGAATTGATCCCGATGAAAGAAAATTCTCAGCGACAGCTCCTGCAATACCAGGCATAGGATTGGGATATCTGTACAAAAAAAACATGGCAATCCACAGACCAAAACTCACCGTATAAGTGAGCGCGGTAACAGCAAATGAGGGAGCTATAATCTTTTGAAGACTTAATTTCATGCATTTAGTATTCTGTTGTGCAAAATTACGCTTTTTCTGCAAAGAATAATGACAGATATAAAATAAAAACAAGAGACAGAAAATTAATCTGTCTCTTGTTTTTATTTTATATCAGGTATCTTGTTATTTCAGTCCCCGTTTTATAAGTAATGCATCGGGATTAGGATCGGCTCCGCGGAACATTTTATATAGTTTCATAGGTTCGTCAGAATCACCTTTTTCCAGGATATTTTTGCGGAATTTAGTTGCCACATCCTTGTTGAAGATATCGCCCGTTTCCTTGAATGCCTGATAAGCGTCGGCATCGAGAACGGCGGCCCAAGTATAGCTGTAATATCCGGCAGAATAACCGCCTTCGAAAATATGTTTGAAGTACGTACTCCGGTAACGCACGATGATTTCAGGTATCATGCCGATACGTTTCATCGTGTTAGCTTCAAACTGGTTAACATTGATAGCTGCCGTATCTTTCAGCGTATGATAGTCCATATCAAGCAGCGAAGCAGCCAGCAATTCAGTATTAATGAATCCCTGATTGAATGTTCCGGCTTTACGAATTTTTTCCATCAGCGCCTCCGGCATCAGTTCACCGGTCTTATAATGTTTAGCATAGGTTTTCATCACTTCAGGTTCCCAACACCAGTTTTCCATGATTTGCGAGGGCAGTTCCACAAAATCGCGTACTACATTTGTTCCCGACAATCCCGGATAGGTTGACTGCGCCAGCAATCCGTGGAGTGCATGACCAAATTCGTGGAACATGGTTTCCACTTCGTCCATCGTGAGCAGCGAAGGTTTATCTGAAGTAGGTTTCGTGAAGTTTCCAACATTTACAATAATCGGCCGATGATTAACGCCGTCCTTGATGTATTGTTCGGAAATATTATTCATCCATGCGCCGGCAGCTTTACCTGCACGTGGGAAATAGTCGGTATAAAGAATACCAATCAACGATCCGTCGGCATCCAGTACCTTGAATGTTTCCACATCCTTATTGTAAACGGGCATACCGGTAAGTTTTTCAAATTTCAGTCCGTAAAGTTTTGTGGCAAGTCCAAAAACTCCTTCACGAACATTTTCGAGTTTGAAGTAAGGTTTCAGTTCTTCTTCGTTGAGGTCAAATTTCTGTTTACGCAGTTTTTCGGTATAATACCACCAGTCCCATGCTTCGAGTTTTTCTCCCTTATTTTCGGCATCCATTAATTTCTGCAATTCGGATGCTTCTACTTTGGCTTTTGCTACAGCGGGTGTCCAGATTGTTTTGAGGAAAGTATAAACAGCTTCGGGCGTTTTGGCCATTGTATTATCGAGAATAAAAGCTGCAGGCGTTTCAAATCCAAGTAACTGCGCTTTTTTCACACGCAGTTTCATTACCGTGTTGATTACTTTTTTGTTATCGTTGGCGTTATCGTGGTTGCAACGGGTGGTGTAAGCCATCAGCAATTCTTTGCGTAATTCGCGGTTTTCGGCATATTGCAATACCGGAATAAAACTTGACTTCTGAGTAGTGAACAACCACTGACCTTCCTTACCTGCTTCTTTTGCACTTTCGGCTGCTGCCTGAATAACGCCTTCCGGCAATCCTTTCAATTCATCCTTATTACTTACAAACTTTTTATATGCATTGGTTTCCGCCAGCACATTCTGCGCGAAGGTTAGTTCGGCTGAGCTAAGCTCTTTGTTTATTTCGCGTAATTGAGATTTCTGAGTATCATTCAACGCTGCTCCGCTGCGGATAAAATTCTTGTAATATTTCTCCAGCAAGCGGTTTTGTTCTGGGGTAAGACCCAGATTAGCCCGGTTAGCGTAGAGTTTTTTCACACGCTGAAAAAGTTTGTCGTTCAGGTAGATATTATCGTTATGTTCTGTGAGAACAGGTGTAATTTCCTGGGCGATGGAGTCCAGATCGTCGTTGGTATCTGCCGACTGCACATTGAAAAATGCAGATGATACTTTCTTTAAAAGCACTCCGCTAAAATCCATTTTTTCGATGGTATTTGCGAAGGTGGGTTTCTCCGTATTGTTGGCAATACTGTCAATTTCAGCCTGATGCTGTTTGATACCTTCGGAAAATGCGGGCATATAATGCTCCGTTTTAATTTTGTCGAATGGCGGTGCACCATACTCATTTTCGTAGCTTTTGAAAAATGGATTGTCCGTTTTTGAAGTACAAGCCATAACTACTGTTCCAATCATCATGGCAAATAATAGTTTTTTCATTGTTATGTTATTTTTAAAATTTATTTTTATGCCGTAAAGATACATTTATTTTTTAATACAAACACTTAAACACCTTATTATCAATAATTTTTTTATACATTTCCATCAATAATCCATAGTGATAACTGTGTCCTTATCTTTTTCCAGCTGAATGATGAGTTCATCCACGCTGCTGAATTTCATTTCATCCCGAATTTTAGCAATAAACTCAATCTTCAGATTCCGGTCGTACACATCTCCCTCAAAATCTATAATATGTACCTCCAGCGATTTTTCATCGAAATGCCCCATGGTGGGACGATAGCCGATATTCATCATTCCGTGGAATGTGTGATTATCCCATTTTACCCGCACGGCATACACTCCTGTTGCCGGAATAATTTTTCCCTTATCGGATGGCGTGAGATTAGCCGTGGGAAAGCCGATTTTCCGTCCGACCTGAAAGCCACTTTTCACTCTGCCTGTGAGGATAAACGGATAAGTGAGCAATTTATTGGCCTGTGCTATTTCTCCCCGTTCAAGCGCATGCCTGACCTCCGAACTGCTGATGTGATGCGCTTCATCGGTCGTGTATTTTTCCACCTGAATCACATTCATGCCCAGCGTGGCTCCAAAAGCGCGGTATTCATCGAAACCCTGTTCCCGGTTATGTCCGAACCGGTGATCGTGGCCAACCAGCAGGGTGCTGACTTTCAGTTTATCGAGGAGTACATCCTTCAGGAAACTGAAAGCTGAAAGTTGAGACAAGTCTTTAGTGAAGTTCAGGACCACACAGGCATCAATACCGGTTTCGGAAAGGACACTGATTTTTTCCTCCAGAGTAGTGAGCAGCTTGGGCTGAAAATCGGCATGAAGGACTTTGCGCGGGTGAATATCGAAGGTGATTACCACCGAGATTTTATGTTCATCGCGTGCAATATCCCGAACCGACTGAAGCAGATACCGGTGACCGGCATGCACTCCGTCGAAAAAACCGACAGTGGCAACACAGTTGTCCCACGGAATTGTATCATTGTACCTGAAGATATACATATTCAATAAATACCGGCATTATTTTTTTTTAGAAATCATTTAAATTCAGCGGTGTGTAAGGTTCCACCAGCCAGGTCTGCATCCCGAGTTTACGGGCAGTTTCGATATTGTGAATGCCATCATCCAGAAACAGACACTCTTCAGCCTTTACCCCAGCATCGGCAAGCAGAGCTTCGAAAATTTCGGGTTTCGGTTTTGCCAGTTTCATCTCGTATGACAGATAGCATTTATCAAAAAAATCGGTAACGTTTTTCCCGTTTACTTCAAACATTTTTTCGGAATAGCGGAAAGATAAATTATTTGTATTGCTCAGCATCAGGATTTTGTATTTTTTCTTTAGTTCCGACAGTAAATTCAGCTTTTCTTCCGGAATTCCCACCAGCAATGAAGTCCAGGCGTGATCAATTTGCTGGTCTGCAACTTCTCCCGAAGCGTTTTTTCTGATTTCATCCCTGAATTCTCCGTCAGTAATCATTCCCAGCTCATAATCGAGTACAAACCCCTTCTGAAGCGTGGTACTCACCAGATTTCGCATATTGGAAATTCCCAGATTTTCAAAGTTATGAATACACAAATTCCAGTCCAGATCAATAATAACACCCCCAAGATCAAATATTATTGTTGTTACATTTTTGTATTTTGACATAATTCATCGTTATTTTTAATTCATTCATTTCAGTTCAAGCCCAACATTACTCCCTGATTTAACACAGTACAGCTAAAGTTTTAAAAAAGCATTCAAAGATACTACATTTTTTGTTCGTGTTATTTTGTCAGGTATCTTAAAAAGAAAAAAACCATTCAATTTTGCTGTAAAATTATGATTGTCAGTCTGCGAACCCAACCGGTACTAAGACAGTAAACCCTGTAACTTTTCCTATTTATATCACTGTATATCATTGCTTTTAATGATCCAATCTGTTTTTTGAATCACGTATAAAGTAGTTGCCCGATTACAAATTTCTGTTCGGTAAAGGAAAGAATTCTCATTTAACTCTGTGAGCATTTATAGTATTTTAGTTTATCTTTGCAAAAAAACTTAGCGCAAATTCCATGTTATGACAAAAAAGATTAATTCGAGGCTATGTTTCCTTTTGATTATTATTGGATTTGTTTGTGGACAGATACAAGCACAAGGGTTGAAATTTTACGGGATCAAAGCATCCATAGAAGACCGCACTTCATTCTTTGTTTTTGAAGAAGGCTCCTCTCCTGCCTTCTCACAATATATTGACCTGGACTTCGAATTAAAAATACAAGAGTTTGGCAGTTTTGGCTACTTACTCCATATAATTGATAATCAAAACAATACCGCATACAGTTTTACATATACTAATACCGACAAATTATCAAGCGCATTTAAATTCAACATTGAAGGAAAAGCCAATTTAATTTCGATGAACGTTGTCAACGAATCGATTAAATCAAAATGGCTTCCCGTTCGACTTCACATTGATTTAACTACCGGACAAAGCTCTCTGTCAATCAATAACATAACAAACAACAGCAAGAGAAAATTAAATATATCAGAAAAGTTTCAGCCACTTCTGGTATTTGGAAGAAGAGAAAACCTGGTGGACGTAACTCCGTTTGCCATCCGGAATTTGAAAATATCGGGAGCAAAGAACTCGTTCCGGTTTTTGCTGAATGAGAGTACCGGTGAAGCAGTACATGATACCAACGGAAAAGTTCGTGGCAGGGTAATTCATCCTTACTGGCTGATCAATGAGTCTTATCATTGGAAACAAGCCCTTACCATCCCATCGAAATCGATTATGGGTTCGAAATTCAATGAAAAGGAGCAATGCATCTTTTTTATAAATCAGGATTCGCTATTCAGATTCAGATCCGGTTCAAACCTGTTGTCGGGCGAACCATACGCAAATAAACTCCCTGTTAAACTCTTATTAGGAACAAATTATATAGATGAATCGTCCAATAAAATATGCGCTTACGAAATAAATAACCTTCCTGCCGGTGATATCACAATGGCGGTTTTAGATATTCCGACACGCACCTGGGAAGCCGCAGGGAGAGCCTTTTCTCCGGTTCAGTTACATCATCACAACGGATTGCTGACCAAAGACCGTCAGTATCTTGTATTTGGTGGTTTCGGGAACAAACGTTACAGCAATAATTTCCTGGCTTACAATGCAGCAACAGATCGCTGGGATACATTGACTTTTAAAGGCGACAGAATTTCACCCCGGTTTTTCTCTTCAATTACTTCCACCAAAAAAGGTGACATTCTGTATATTTACGGAGGAGTGGGAAATGATAGCGGCGATCAGACTGTTGGACATAACTACTACAATGACCTTTATCGGGTGAATTTAGTAAACCACACGATAAAAAAATGCTGGGGCAATCCATCGAACACAAAGTTAGTTTCGAGTGAGCGTATGATTCTATCGGACGATGAAAAATACCTGTATGTAATCCGATACCCCGAGTACAATGAAATAACTCATCTGCAACTTCACCGAATTTCTGTTGCCGACGGAACTTCGCAGTTATTAGGCGACTCGATACCGTATATCTCAAAATCAATAGCATCAAATGTTTCTCTTTACTATAACGCTGCCTTACAGGAGTTTTACTGTGTTACTCAGGAGTTTGATGATTTTGCCCATAGTGTAAATGCACACGTATTTACCTTATCGGCTCCACCTGTTGATAAAACAGCCATTCAGCTTTATTCAGTGCCTAAATCCAATTCGCTACTTATTCTTTTAATTATTTTACTTCTGGTACTAAGTGCCGGTTTTATACTTTTCTTCTACTTGAGAAAAAAGCAAAGAAAAGATAAGACAGAATTAAAAGCAGCTCAGGTTCCCGTTCAAATAAAACCTACGACAGTATCAACACATATCAAAACTCCGGATATAACTGACGTAGCAAAGAAAGATCAGTCCGCAACTTCTGAAATAAACAGGATATACGTTTATGGCATTTTCACGGTGTACGGAAGGTTGGGAAGAGACATTACTTATATGTTTAGCAACAAATTAAAGCAGATTTTTTTATACATTCTTCTGAACAGCGATTCGGATGGTGTGAGTTCCACGTTGCTGAATAGTCTTTTCTGGCCGGAAAAGATGGAAAAGAAAGCAAAAAATCTGAAGGGCGTAACTATCAGTAATCTACGAAAAGCGCTGGCAGAAATTGACGGAGTGGAACTTATTTACGATAAAGGGTTTTTCAGAATTATTATCACAGAGCCTTGCTATTGCGACTATTGCCACCTGAAAGTTTTGCTTGACTTAAATTCTCATGACAGCGAAGAAATGCTTCGCATTCTGGAACGCGGTCAATTGCTGGAATGCACCAAACAGGAATTCTTCGACAAGTATAAACAACAAACTGAGGATCTTATTTTTTCTGTTTTACCTCAGGAATTGCCAACACTTTACAAAAACAATGAATATAAACAAGTACTGCGCATCTGTTCAGTTCTGCTAAAACTGGATCCTTTGTACGAACCTGCCCTGGCTTACAGTGTTTATTCGCATAGTCGTCTCAATGAGTACGAAAAACTATATAAAACATACGCATTATTTGCGGCTGAATATCGCAACTCGATGGGACAAACTTATCCGAAAAGCGTGGAAACCCTGATTCAGGAAGCAAACCATATTTAATCTTCTACTCACTGAAATAAGTAAATTGACCGAATCAAAATATCTGATCCGGTCAATTTATTTTAACGTTAGTTCGATATAAAAATTCATTTAACCAATTCAAATAAAATAGTCTGTATTCCCATAGGGAATTAATATCCATAGAAATAGGTTATTAAATAAATTAGATTCCCCGTTAGAGGATAAATATATCAATTCCTTACGGGAAACTAATCAAAACAAATACACGCTTTCTATTGATATTTAAGTCCTAGCGGACTATTGCTTATGTCGAACTTACATTATTTTAATATTCATTGACTATCTCAATATGAAGCATTATTTAATCAATGTTACTCTTAGTTTATGAATAATAGCATCGTTTACCTCCCGATTCATATTTTCATTTTCAGGTCTGTACTGTAGCTTGTTACTCTTAGTTTATGAATAATAGCATCGTTTACCTCCCGATTCATATTTTCATTTTCAGGTCTGTACTGTAGCTGAACCTGATGCTCGCCGGCTTTCAGGTTTATATGGGTAGAATTACTCCATCCTAAGTTTTTCCATTCGTTACGACCTCTTTGAGGAAAGATGGAAACTCCCTCATATACCCCGTCAATGAACAGAGACCGGATACAGCATTTGTTCTCGTCCTGTACCGTTGAGCTACCGTTGGCATATAACCAATCGATAGCATAGAAACCGTCTTTCACCACTTTAATTGTTGTTGTAAAAGTTGTACTGACTTTTTCGCCCAATTTGGTTATGTTGGCCGTTTTCTCGAGTCTGGTTTCGTCAATATCGTAAATAGTTTCGCTCTGCTTCCGCCAAACAAGAGGTTCGCTGGCAAAAGACG
>JAFNAU010000253.1 GCA_017860335.1 Bacteroidota bacterium | reverse complement strand
CTATTTCAAAGACATTCGTGAAGCATGTAAAGCGGTGGTCATGTTCAGCAAAATGGTGGATGCATCGGGAAACAGGATTGTGAAAGGAGCAGAACTGCTCGATAAAAAATCACTTTCATCGGTCAATGATACTACCGGTGAAGGATTAACCGCCATTCTTACGGAAGTAAAAGGGAATTCGCAGGAAGAACTGGCAGAACATATTGCCGAAATCACCAATTCACTGGTTGACTATGAATTAGCTGTCCCCGTTTATTTCACCGACAAGGAAGAGGAGTATTCAAAATACTGGGCCATTCGTTCCGGAATTTTTCCATCAGTGGGCGGCACACGTCCCATAGGAACCACTTGTCTGATTGAAGATGTGGCATTTCATACCGAAGATTTGCCCGAAGCGGTGGCCGGTTTACAGGATTTAATGGAAAAACACGGTTATCACGATGCCTGCATATATGGACATTCGCTGGAAGGAAATTTCCATTTTATAATCAACCAATCCTTTGATACCGAACAGGAAATTCAACGCTACGAAAATCTGATGAACGACGTTATTGCTCTCGTGGTAGATAAATACGATGGTTCGCTGAAAGCCGAGCACGGAACCGGAAGGAATATGGCACCATTTGTGGAGTATGAATGGGGAAAAGAGGCGTTCGAAGTGATGAAAGCGGTGAAAAAACTCTTTGATCCGAAAAACCTGATGAACCCGGGCGTAATTTTTAACGATGATCCGAAATGTCATTTGAAAAACCTGAAACCACTGCCAGTGATAGAACTGAAAAACGGCAAAACGGGTCATAAGGCCGATAAATGTATTGAATGCGGTTTTTGTGAAATTAATTGTCTGTCAGCCGGTTTTACCCTTTCTGCACGACAGCGCATCGTTTCGCAGAGGGAAATCTCCCGGCTTCGCAGAAGCGGAGAAAACCCGCAACGATTAGCTGCACTGGAAAAGAAATATGTTTATTTGGGCGAACAAACCTGCGCTGTGGACGGACTTTGCGCCACTACCTGCCCGATGGAAATTGACACGGGCGATCTGACACACGATATCCGCGAAGCTAATATTCCGAAAGGAACCGTGCCCTACAAAATCGGTGACTTTGCCGCTAACCATTTAGCCGGAATAAAAAGTTCGCTCCGGCCATTGCTGGGAGTTGCCAATGCTGCTCATTCCGTTATCGGCAGTTCAGCAGTAAATAATCTGGGCAAAGGGCTGAATAAAATCGGATTTCCGCTTTGGACGTCTTCCCTGCCAAAGCCTTACAAACTGAATAAAAGCAAAATTCCTGCGTATTTATCAGAAAAAAAAGTGGTTTATTTCCCAAGCTGTATCAATCAGACAATGGGTGTTTCAAAAAATGCGCCCGACCAAACGCCATTGGTCAATAAGATGACTTCGCTCCTGAATAAAGCAGGTTACGAAATTATTTTTCCGAAAAACATGGAAAATATGTGCTGCGGAACTATCTGGGAAAGTAAAGGAATGTACGATATAGCCGATCGGAAATCTTCGGAACTCGAAGACGCCCTTTGGGAAGCCAGCGAACAGGGAAAATATCCCGTACTTTGCGACCAAAGTCCGTGTTTGAAGCGGATGAGACATAAAATCACCCGGATGAAACTCTACGAACCGGCTGAATTTATCTATGATTTTCTGCGGGATAAACTGACTTTCAAACCAACGGATGAGCCTGTCGCATTGCATGTTACCTGTTCGATGAAGAAAATGGAACTGGAAAATAAAATCATTTCACTGGCAAAACTTTGTTCCAAAACGGTTATTATTCCCTCAGAGGTAGGTTGTTGCGGTTTTGCAGGCGACAGAGGTTTTACGTATCCCGAGTTGAACGCATACGCACTGCGAAAGCTGCATCCACAAATTGAAAAATCGGGAGCCAAAGTCGGTTATTCCAACAGCCGCACCTGTGAAATCGGACTGGAAACAAATGCCGGAATTCCGTATGTTTCGATCGTGTATCTGGTGGATGAGGTTACAAGTAGTTCATCAAGTAAGAAAGTTCATCAAGTAAGAAAGTTCATCAAGTAAGAAAGTTCATCAAGTAAGTAAGTTAATAGTTTATAGTTCAAAAAAATGAAAAACACAGCTAGTCAACGAATTTTAGCATTGGATATTCTTCGCGGTATCACCATTGCAGGAATGATTTTAGTCAATAATCCCGGAATGTGGGGCAAGGTTTATGCACCGCTTGAACATGCACAATGGAATGGTCTGACACCAACCGACCTCGTTTTTCCATTTTTTATGTTTATTATGGGAATTTCCATGTTTATAGCCCTGCGGAAATTAAATTTCGAACCAAGTTCGCCCACCATCCGTAAAATACTGAAACGAACGATTTTGCTCTATCTGGTTGGTTTGGGCATCGCGTGGTTTTCACTTACCTGCCGGAGTTTCAACAGCACAGAATTATCTGTACTGCCGTTTTTTGAACGCTTAGGAAATGCCATGTGGAATTTCGACAGAATACGAATTCTGGGCGTAATTCCGAGATTAGCATTGTGCTATGGCATTGGCTCCCTCGTTATTGTTACATTAAAACATAAATACATTCCTTGGCTGATTGCTGTTTTACTAATCGGATACAGCATTTTGTTGCTGGTTGGCAACGGCTACGCGTACGATCGCACCAATATTTTGTCAATTGTAGACTATAAAATTCTCGGCGAAGCACACATGTACAACGACAACGGCATCGAACCGGAAGGAATTCTGAGCACCATTCCGGCAATCGCGCATGTTTTACTTGGCTTTTTCGTTGGCAAAATCATGATGGAAACAAGCGATATTCATAAAAAAATCGAGCGGTTGTTCCTGATCGGCGCTATCCTGACCTTCAGCGGATTTTTGCTTGCATACGGATTACCGGTTAACAAAAAGATCTGGTCACCTACTTTTGTCCTGACAACCTGCGGTTTGGGATCAACATTACTTGCTCTGCTAATCTGGATTATCGATGTGAAAGGACAGAAAAAATGGAGCCGATTCTTTGAGGCATTTGGAGTAAATCCATTGTTTATGTATGTATTAGGTGCTGTTCTGTCAATAATCATTGGTAATATAATGGTTTCTACGGGAGG
>JAFNAU010000252.1 GCA_017860335.1 Bacteroidota bacterium | reverse complement strand
AAGTCCGCCTCCGTAGGTTCCAACCCACATTTTTCCCTGTTTGTCTTCAAATATGCTGTAAACACTGTTATCGCTCAGGCTGTAAATATCCTGGGCATTATGACTGTAATGTGTCACGTCAAATTTGAGCGGATTAGCCGTTTTTTTCAGGATAAAAATACCGGCACCCTTTGTACCCACCCAAATATTATTGTCTTTATCCTTCATTATGCAGTAAACAATTGCCGGCATCGTATTGATGGACCTGATGCTGCCGTCGGCTCCCAATTCACCCAATTTTTGCTTGTTTTTATCAAATACAGTTACTTTCCTGTTTTTAGTCGAAATCCAGAGATTTTGATTATCATCTTCGAATGCAGCTCTGACTTCATTGGAAGTTTTTGGAATTTTATTCTCAGATATGGTGTTAGCTGTAAAATAATTGTTGTCAAATACAATTTTTTCGAGCCCGTGAGAGTGTGTGCTGAGCCAAAGATTACCCTGCTTGTCGGAATATGCAGAATAAACAGTACTTGAAAACCGCCAGTTTTGTGCGGCAGGAGAGTTGAAGAAAGGTTCCAGTGTGTCGGTGGTGCTGTTGTACAGCGAAAAACCGCCTCCTTTGGGTTGTATCCATATTCTTCCATTGACATCTTCAATGACGAGCGCTATCGGAGGCGAAACAAAAGTCATCATATCAATGGATGACACGTTATATGATTTAAAATTGCCGGTTTTCAGATTAAACCGGTTAATCCCGATGTGGTTTGTCTCGAACCATAGGTTTTGCTTTTTGTCAATGTGCAGAGGTTTTATTTCATTCGAAGTCAGTCCTTTCAGATTGCCTGTGCTGTATAATTTTATGCTATTTGTCGTCGTGTTAAAAACAGCAAATCCAGCATTTCGGGTGAAGATGCACACTTCATGGTCCGATGTCCGGATAAAATCAACAATGTCCGATTGCATCTGAAGTTGCAACAGACTCGCTTTGCCGCTCTTCTTATCTATCCGCCAGATGCGTCCGTTTTGCGACCCGAACCATATTTCACTGCTGAGTTCGATACCTTTGAAAAATGCCTGATAATTTTCTTTGCGTGCCGAAATTTGTTCACTGAAATATTTCTTTGTTGTATTATTGTTTGATATAGCAACAATCCCGTTGCTGGTAAGTATCCAGGTGTTTTTGTTTTTTTCTTCGAGTACGCTGTTAACCTTTTCAGAGGGGAGTTTATTGTTTTTCAGATTGAAGATTTCCGGTTCGAACGAGGCATCTTTAAGTAACATACAACCATTATTTTGCATTATCAGCCATATTTTACCCGAAGGTTTAATTTCGATATTTGAGATTTTATCATCCGTGATATTTTCGATAGATTGAATTCCCCAGAACTCTTCGTTTGAAGGATTGAAACAATGCGTGTCACCGTCGTACGATTTGAACCATATCCGTCCATATGCATCTTCGTAGAGTTTTTCTATGCGGTTGCTTTTCATGAAGTAGCGGTTCCCGGATTTTGCTTTGTAATTCCGGAAGTCATAGCCGTCAAATTTACTCAATCCGTCCCATGTGGCGAGCCATAGATAACCTTTCTTATCCTGAAGCATATCCATAATATTATACTGAGGCAGTCCGTCTTCGGTCGAATAATGTCTGATATGACACATGGGCTCAGACCGGAGCTGAAAGCTGATAATAAAAACTGCTGCAATGAGCGGCAATAATCTTTTTGTAGTCATATATTGTTTAAATGACGTGAATTATGGTGTTTTAATACGTAACTGACAACTTAATCCGGAGTGTTTGCGCACCTTTTGTACAAAATTACGATATTTAAGTAAATTTTCCTATTTGCAGAATGCTTAAAGTTCTTTTTTTCTATGGAATTACTGTTGCAGTATGATTGTATTTTTATCTGAGCCAATTTGTCACACTTCAAAAACTGAAATGACACACCATGGTTTGTATTATAATTACTATAATTGCATCGGATATTGTAACTTAAATAATAAAAAATTAACTTGTTTTATAGTGCAACCTGATAATCATCAAAAATACTTATACACCGATAAAACATCATTTACAGAAAAGAATTCAACCTTTAATTATTCAATCAATATGCGAAAACACAAAATCAGAGTGATTAACCTGGCACTGATGCTTGGACTGTTGCTCCTGAATACAAATGTATTTGCCCAGCAAAGAACTGTTTCAGGAACAATTACAGACCAAAACGGTGAGCCAATAATTGGTGCTACGGTAATCGTAAAAGAGGGAACTCAGGGAACGGTGTCCAATGTGGATGGAAAATTTACATTAAATGTTCCTGCTAACGCAAAAGCGCTGATATTCCGCTCGGTAGGAAAAGTAAACAAAGAAGTTGCCATTACCGGAACTGTACTTAATATTGTGCTCGAAGATCAGCTGAAAACACTTGACGAAGTAGTCGTAATCGGTTATGGTACCCAACGCAAAAGAGATCTGACCGGCTCCATTTCTTCAGTCAGCGAGAAAGCCCTGAAAGATATTCCTGTAGCTACAGTTGGAGAAGCTCTTACCGGAAAACTTCCGGGTGTACAGGTAACCACCACCGAAGGTTCGCCCGATGCCGAAATAAAAATACGTGTTCGCGGAGGCGGTTCTATCACTCAGAGCAATTCGCCGCTGTATATTGTCGACGGATTTCTCAAAGATGATATCAAAGACGTAGCGCCCTCCGAAATTCAGTCCATCGACGTTCTCAAAGATGCATCTTCGACTGCTATTTACGGGTCGCGGGGTGCTAACGGAGTAATCATTATTACAACCAAAACAGCCAAACAGGGTAAGCTGTCGCTCTCGTACGACGGTTATGTCGGTTTTAAGAATATTACCAAAAAACTCGATGTGTTAAGTCCTTACCAGTTCGTTCAGAAACAATACGAACGAGCAACCTGGAATAATGCCGTTGAATCCGAATATGAAAAATACTTCGGCAACTACGAAGACATCAATCTGTACAATTATAAAAACGGAACAGACTGGCAGGACGAAACCTTTGGCCGCACCGGTTTTCAGCAAAATCATTCGGTGGCTCTATCCGGTGGCTCGAAAATGTTGAAGTACAATTTCAGCTATACAAACCTGAC
>JAFNAU010000251.1 GCA_017860335.1 Bacteroidota bacterium | reverse complement strand
AAAAGGATCGGAATACGGTAATGAGCAGCCTATAGTAGGCCCTTTTTGTTTTATTCCATTTTTATCGGTATATTCAATTGGTTGGATAACAATGCGTGACTCGTTCTCTTTTGCGTAACTTTCAGTAAAAGAACTTATTGTCTTTTGTTTGCGTGTGTTGGTGTCAAAAATGCTCAATATATGTTTTGATCCATTGCCCATAGTTACATGACCGAGAATGGCTATTTTCCCGTTTTTCATCGGTTGTGTTCCCAGCGGCATATAATCCAGCCGGATTGTTTTAACCCACTTACCGTTCAGATCAAAAAAGTGCATTCTTCCATCTACAGCTGATGTATAAATGTATTTTCCATCCAGAACTCCCTGTATTGTAGGATCGTAAATAAAATCCGAAGCCAGTTTTCCTCCTTTTTTCCCGAAATCTTTCACATATTTTCCGTTCGCATCAAACTTTGAGATCGAATACCGGTATTTGTTTGACATGAAAACCGAACCATCCGGAGCTATTGCAACTACTTTCGATTTTCCGGAAGAGCTGTTCCAGTCGCGAAAAACCTGATCCCAATCATTCGCGGCATAATCTGTTACCGGTTTAAGATTGATCACAGATTGTTTGTACACCGTTTGTAAACTTTGTGCAAAAACAGCATTTACCGTAAACAGTAGTATGACTGTTAGAATTAATCCTGGCTTTTTCATTTCTTTATTAATTTATTGTGGTTTCTACTTTTTCTTTTTCCTGGTCAATTACGGTGGTTATCACCATTCCTTGCTGGCAGGCAGTATTTGCATCAATGTTAGTGTTATATGCTTCGTACTGCATAATGTCTTCTGCCGTTATAGTAAATTGTTTGTTTTCAGTTGTTTCCTCTCTGTTTGAATAGATACTGTAAAATACAATTAACGGTAATATTATTGCTGCAACCTTCAGCCAGACATTGATTTTTCTTCGCTTTACAGGTTTAATTTCAGTTCCCAGAAATGGCGGAACCATGTCAACTGCAGGATGATCAGTATTTATCTGAGATCTTATAAGTGCTATAAACTCCTTTTGTTCCTTTAATCGCTGTGCGCATGATTTACATTCTTGTAGATGCAGGTTAAATTCCTCTTTCTTTGACTGTTGCAACTCATCATCAATGAAAAGTTGCAGTTCTTCATTAGTCAAACAGTTCATCTTTATTGTCTTTTAATATGATTTTTAATTTTTCAAATGTTCGTGAAATTAATTTACCTACCGTGTTCAGATTAATTCCGCTTACCTCAGCTATTTCCTTGTAACTCAATCCATCCGAATACAAGATAATCACCACTTTTTCAGTTGGTTTGAGTTTATCCAGTGCATTGTTTAATATATTACTTCTTGTACTCTGGTCAATTTCATCAAGTATGCAGTCATCAGCTCCTTTTTTTAGGTTATCGTTTTCTTCTAACTGAACGAATTCTTTTTTGCGGTTCAAATGATTAATGGCTTTATTCACAGTTACTTTGTAAAGCCAGGTTTTGGGATATAAAATGATATTGTTATTGTTTATTTCCTGATAAAGCTTGATGAAAACCTCTTGTGTTATATCGGCAGTATCGTCACGGTTGTTCAATATTTTTCCTGATAGTGAAAATACCGATGAATAATATTGTTGATATAATTCGCTGAAATTTTGCATTAATAATTTGTGACGTTTGTATCGTTTTTATGAATAGACACACTAATGTCTATTTTGTGGCAAAAGTAGTCATGAATTTTTGTAATTTTGCCAAAGTTTTTTTCTAAAGTTCAAATAATAATTGATGATTGACACCCATTCACATATCTATTCCGAAGAATTTGATGCTGACCGCGATGAAGTAATCGCACGTGCTCAAAATGCCGGAGTGCAAAAAATCATCCTACCCAATGTGGACAGCGAAACTTTACCCCGGATGTTGCAACTGGAAGCGAAATACCCCGACTATTGTTATGCAGCCATAGGCTTGCACCCCGAAAGTGTGAAGGAAGATTTTCAAAATGAATTGGCAGTGGTAAAGTCTGAATTACAAAGACGGAAATATATTGCCATTGGTGAAATAGGCATTGATCTGTACTGGGATAAAACCTATCAGGCGGAACAAATACGTGCATTTCAGGCTCAGGTGGAATGGGCGCTGGAATTCAATCTTCCTGTCATCATTCATGTGAGAAATTCGCACCGCGAAACGATTGATACATTAAAACCCTATGTAAGCAGCGGACTGAAAGGAATTTTCCATTGTTTTGGTGGTACTTTGGCAGAAGCAGAAGAAATTTTAAGTCTGGGTGAATTCAAACTGGGTATCGGTGGGGTGGTGACGTTTAAAAACTCTGATCTGGTTGCCAGTCTGATGCATATTCCGCTCGAAAATCTGGTGCTGGAAACCGACTCACCCTATCTTACACCTGTACCGTTTCGCGGAAAGCGAAACGAAAGTTCTTATCTCCGATACGTTACAGCTAAACTGGCCGAAATCTATAGTGTTTCACAGGATGAGGTAAACCGAGTGACTACAGAAAGTGCCTGTTCGGTTTTTTCAGGTCTGAAATAACAAAATCATAATATCATTTTGCGGAGAGAGAGGCTCTTGTATCCGCTAAATTTCATTATGTATGTCAGTGAGTTATGCTCGTAAAATGCTTGGGTACCCGATTTTTCACCCGAAAAATTTTCACTAATAAAAGTAGCTTTTAAATTGAAAAATCGTGTATACAAAAATAGCTAATTTGGATGAGATTACAAAGGAATGAGAGCTATTTTTTAGTGTGGTTTGAGATAATCTGAGAAGATTGATAGTTTTTGTTTGTTCTATTATTTTTATTTATAATGCATGATATATCAATTATTATATATATATTTGTACTGAAATATCAGTTGTTATGAAATCAAAAGGAACAAATTACACTCAGAAACAGAAGAATGTGCTTGCCACATTGGGTGAGAATATTAAATTAGCCCGTTTGCGCCGGGTAGTTATTTGCAGGTGTTATCTGTTTTACGTCTTGAAGATGATTTACTATTGATAGCTGACAAAGACCCTGTAGGAAGACAAATTCAGGATGCCGGATTGATTGTAAAAAAGAGAGCCCCGAAAAAGAAAAAGACACTATCGGCTATTGAGCATGTTATAGACAAAGGTGATTCTGAAAAACCGGAATTTGAATAGTTTGTTATGAAGCAGAATAAAGAAAAAGAAATATTGGTGTATGCGGATTGGTATATACTCGGTTCGCCTGAATTGATAGGGAAATTGTATTTTACTTCTCTTCGGGGTAAAGCCGTGTATTCTTTTGAATATGACAATAAGTGGATAAAAACCGGTATTTCTATTGATCCGGAGCTGCCACTTTTCTCTGGGCTACACTATGCATCTTCGAATGATAATTTTGGAATTTTCAAAGATTCATCACCTGACCGATGGGGGCAGTTATTGATGAAGCGCAGGGAAGTTCTTTTGGCCAAAATTGAGAAAACTGAACCTCGCACTTTATTTGGAATTGATTTTTTATTAGGTGTACACGATAGCCATCGCATGGGAGGATTGCGCTTTAAAGAAACTGAACAGGGTGAATTTATGAGTAATGACCAGCGACTGGCAGCTCCGCCCTGGACTTCATTAAGAGACCTTGAATATGCAGTGGAGCAATATGAAAAAAAAGCCGATGAATTAGATGAAGCTTCCCTGAAATGGATTAATCAACTCATTGCTCCGGGATCTTCACTGGGAGGAGCTCGTCCCAAA
>JAFNAU010000072.1 GCA_017860335.1 Bacteroidota bacterium | reverse complement strand
ACAGGGTACTCTTTCAGCCGGTCGTCGGTGAGGTTACCATTAACAAATGTGCGCATAACAACAGAAGTCAATAAAACCGGATGAGCCTTTTTTCCTCTAACATCCTGTATCATTTTCAGGAGGTTATCGCGGTAATCAGCCCGTGATGCATGTCTTTCGGGACGGGTGGAGGCATCGTTGTGTCCAAACTGTATAAAAACATAATCGCCTTTACGAACCTGTGCAATCAGTTTGTCCCAGCGTCCTTCGTTCAGAAAAGTTTTCGTACTGCGTCCGCCCATGGCGTGATTAACCACTTCGACGTTATCGTCCAGAAATTCAGAAAGCATCTGCCCCCAGCCTTTAATCAGTCCGTCTTTTTCAGTTTTGTAGGTCTGCGCGGTAGAATCTCCGGCAATGAAAATCTTTATCTTTTTATCAGATGATGTAAAACCCGTTACGAGTACAAGGATTATGAGTGATAGAATATATTTTTTCATAAAATTTGAATAGCCCCCCATCCCCTGAAGGGGGAGTTGGAGAGCTGATTAAACTGATTTTTATTTTACTTTTCTTTCAGAGCTTCGATAGTTACAGGTCCCAACAATCCGGAATGTGCTGTTTCCCATTTATCGTAGAGTGTTTTCTTATAATTGATATCCACAAAATTTATTTCGTTGAAAATCCGCCATTCCACTCCCCGTCTGTCGTAATCGGAAATGCTGTTAGCAGGCAGGTTGGTTACCTCCACTTCCAGCAGGTTTTCGCCCTGTTTCAGGTATTTTCCGATAATAACTTTAAATGGAACGGCAAATAATGTTGTCACCTCATTGCCATTGAGGTAAACACGTGCACTTTCGCGCACATCACCCAGGGTGAGCTGATATTCGTCTGCCGACAGGTCATTCATCATAAATCTTGTGCTGTATCGTGCCGTCCCCCTGTTTTTCGCGGCATTTTCGTTCGCCAGTTCTGTCCACGAAATCAGTTTCCCTGTTTTGAAAACTCCAAGAATAGCCGGTTCGCTCTCCACAAAAGTAATTTCCCAGTTATCGGTAAGTTCTATTTTCTTACCATTTGGTATGAAATAATGCCAGTTCCCAGCTTCCACGTTTTTATCCGAGAAGGTTTTAAGTATGACTGATTGCCCAGGCTCAAGTTCCATATACACTTCAGTTTTGTTGTTTACAGTGCGTATTTTTGCCTTGCCCGAAGTACCCGTCATTGGATCGAAAAACAGGGCAGATTGTGCATGTACAGCCAGCGGAACCCAGTTTTTCACCGGATTATTGGTCAGCAGCGTAAAGAAATAATGATATCCGGTTTCGTTTTTGCGGCGAATGTACTGACCTTTGAAGTTTTTCGAAAAACTCTCACTGTCAATTCCGGCCAGTGACAGCATATTATCGAAATCATTTCCGGTAATAATCATACCTTTTCCCCATTTGCTCACCTGCGACTGAGCAAAACTGGCTTCCGGCAGATGATTAATCATTTTCTTCATCGTTTTCTCACGCTTCTGGTAATTCTTCAATCCGGGAACTCCTTCGGGATATTGTTCTGCAAAAATTATTTTTGCACCTTCGTGAGCCAGTTCAGTCAGTTTATGGAGCGTGGCCAATGGCATAAACCGGGTGGATGGAAGGACGAGTGCCTTGAAAGTATTGCCTCCGGCAGTTTTTATCAGACCATTTTCCACACTGGCCGACATGATGAAGCGGTCGGTAATATAATCCACGTCCCTTCCACTTTCTCTGATTTTCTCAACTGTATTGTAGAATTTTGGCAACTTGGCTCGTAATCCGTGAATTCCGAAGGCGAAGTAGTAGTTTTCCTGCTGCTCGTACCAGATATCGTACACCGGAAAATAGACCAACAAATCGTTGTCCGGCTGACCGTACTGCAGAAATGATTGTACACGGGTAATATATGAAAAGAAAGCCGGGGCATCCTTCCAGATGGTATTGGTGGGCGACATGTTGACCGAGGCATAGAAAAGCCATCCGGGCCATTCTGCTTTATGGGGCGAATAGGGAGTACCATGAAAAAACACGTGATTAACCCCGGAGGTGAAAACCTGATCAATTTCCGGTTTGCACTGCGAAAGCGAAGTCCTGAAATGTTCGGTAAGCCAGGTGAAAGTTTCGGATGATGTAAACTTTTTACCTGTAATGTGTGCCGCAGAGCTTGCCATCTTGAGTGTAACGGGATCTCCATCATTTATTTTCCTCATTTCATCTTTTCTCAGTCCAGGTATGTCGAAATCCGAAATGCCGAAGATTTCACATTCAGGAATATCAACAGCAGCATAAAGATCAATGATGTTGGCAGGCGAACCGTGTGCCTGGTTGCGTGTTATCGCACCTTGACTGTGTGCCCACGATGTCCATTGTTCAGTGAAGTTAGTCAGGAGCATTTCGCCCAGTGTTTCACGATAATCGGATACCACCCGACAAGAAATATCCGTTTTTCCTTTGCCGAGTAATTCCGGGAAATACTCTTCAAGTTTATATCCTCTTCTGTCTTTAAATTCCTGCAACAGCGCTGGTGTCCAGTCAGCATTGTACACTTCGTAGGAGTCATTGAAGAATGTATTCGGATAAGGAGTAGCTTCACGGGCAAAAGCGTTGTTAAATTTAGTCAGGTAATTCTTTACGGCTTTTGAATTGAAATGATCCATCACATAACCCTGACCACCTGGTGCGGAGCGTTTCACCTCCTGCAGGGTTTTCCCCACAAACAAGGCTATCAGTTGCCACTCACCTTTGGGTGCTTTCCAGTTGAGATTACCCTCTTTCGATACGAGTTTTGTAATATCCAGTTTTTTCCCTGTAGCAGCATACGCCATCAGTCGCGACAGATAAGCCACTTTTCGTTGTTTGGAATCGTCTATAGTAATGTTCAGTGAGATATTTTCCTCTCCCCGAACCTCATATTTCTGAAAAACAGCCTTTGTTGCTGCATCCTCCACCGTAACTTCAGGTCCTCCAAACGGCCAGCCGGTGCCGGTATTCATATCTACTTTCATGCCCGATTTACCCGATTGAGTTTCGGTATGTGCAAGCATCTCCATCCAGCGGGGCGTGAGGTAGCTGATATTGTTTGCATCATTGCCTTTCACCCCGTAAATGGGCGTAATTTCCACACCGCCTAATCCGGCTTTACCCAGTGCGCTGATGTTGTAAGTCAGATTTTCTTTATCCACAGCACTTCCCAGCCACCACCAGCGCGTCCAAGGTTTTGTTTCGGAGGTAATGGCAGGCCAGTCGGTATCCGATGCCCATGCATTTGATATTGCAATAAGCATTAGAATTAAGAGGTAACATGATTTGTTTTTCATTGCTATATGTGTGTTTTATCAATCTATCAATTCGTGAAATAAGGGATAAATGAAACAATTTACCTGGTTATTTTTTTTGTGTTTATCAGCAAAGAATCAAAATTAATCCAATAAGGGTTTCACTCCTAAAACCCGACTTACTTTTTTGTCTTAACACAAAAAAGTAAGCAAAAAAAATCAAGACTCCGCCCGCTTCACTCGAAAAATTGGCGCTCGTCTGGCTAAATCGTCCAAACTTGTTGAAGTTCGCCCAAATTTTCACATTTAGGAGAATAGCAGCACGAACTTCAACTTCAAACAAGGACGATTTTTAACGCCAGTCTCACTGATTTTTCGGCTCACCGGACGAGGTCAATCGTTAGCGAGCCGTTTTGAAATTTTCATGTCATTATGTGGACAATCATTTAACTTAAAACGTGTCCCGTACTTGTTTCGAAACCAAATAACCTATTAACCAATAACTCAATAAGCTATTTGATGTTTTTTTTCAACTCGTCAGGCGCATCCTTTGTCATGGACATATTCAGCCCCTCACCCCGCTTTATCGCCAGATTTTCTATCATTTCCAAAGTTACATTATTTTCAGGAAAGAATAAACCGGAGTTCATATATTTCAGAATTGAATACCGCAACTGTCTGGCAACAAGCTGTTTATCCAGACCTTTCTGAATATCAGCACTGCACACCATTATTTTTCCATTACCGACTTTCGCCTCGAAGAGCATAGCTAACCGGCGGTTGATAAACCAGGTGTCGATGGGCTGAACGATGGGCTGAAAGGATACAGGGAAATCGGCTAGTTCCATCACCTGTGCTCTGTTAACCAGCTCCCACCATTGCAGATTGGAGTAATAATCGGTCGGAAAATCCTTAAATACCGGATGAAAATCGTTAATAAGTACGCCCGTGGTATGTGGCGGACGCATTTTGAACCAGGAAGTATTCCAGAATGCAGGAACAAATTGTTGAACCACATCCTTACCCTGTGTGACTTTACCAGCCATCTGCAGAAGTACCGAACCTCCTTCTTTCAACACCTGTCTTGCTTTATCATCAATTTTATCACAGATATAAACCGAAGTGGTATCAACCTGCGGCAGTGTTTCGGGATAGACCCAGAAATCCCAGTTATTGGATATGTCTGTTCCATTCAGACGTACCTCCAGGTTGAGCTTTTCGGCAGTTGTAACAATGTTCAGTGGCAGTGATATTTCCCCCAATTGCTGACAGTTACCAATCTGAATGTCCTGCGTAGCAAGCAAGCCTTCGGCAAGAACTTTACCCAGCTGATTTTTCACCGTCCATCCGGTTTGTTCTCCTGTGAGCGTGTTTTCTCCAAAATGTGCTATTTCAATTTTCGCTTTCAAGTCTTCGCTATTTCTGAAAATAAACTTATCCATCCTGGCGAGTAACACGGTGGGCGCACAGAAATGCTTGAATTCTTCGGCACTGATGTATCCCTTATTTTCCCAGAAAGCATTCAGCACACCTACCAGCGCTGTTCCCTGACCTGAATAATCATTGAGAGAAAGCAGCTGAAATCCTGCATATCCTGGTGTTCGCAATGTTTTTTCAATCTCGTTTTTGTAACAAAGTGCCTGAAGCTTGCCCGAGGCCATCAGAAAAGCGGTAGCCTGTTCACCCATTCCGCGATCGGACAAATCCTGGCGAAACAGTTCGAAATTGCGGGCTTTCATCACGCCGGTATATTTCGGTATTTCCCTGAAATCGGGGAAAACGCACCACTGGCCGGTTTCGTGCGATACATAAGGCTGTCGTACCGTGTCAATCCTGCTACGATAATCGGAATTGGTCTCAGGCCGACGATCCCAGTCCAAACCGCGTGCACCTGCTTTGACGTGATACTGACTGGCAGGTTGCCAGTCCCAACTGCCACCTACCGAAGCTCCGGTATAAACTCTGCGCGTATCTTTTTCTTTCCAGTAATTGACGAATTTCGACACCCAGGACACCCAGCGTCCGCGTGGTTCATTGCCGATGGCAAACATACAAAAGGAGGGGTAATTTCCGTACTGTTTTACAATCCGTTCGGCTTCTTCCCAGAGGTATTTATCCACCGGACGGCCATCGCCCAGGGAGGAACCGTGGTTCGGCCAGCTCGGACCCTCTGGCTGCAGATAAAATCCAACCATATCTGCTGCCTTCATCGCTGCTTCAGGGGGATTGTAGGAATGAAAGCGCATGTGGTTGAGGCCGTAACTGCGACAGATTCGAAAGACGCGTTCCCAAGATTTTTCATCCATCGGGGCATAACCTGTCAGTGGAAAAACACAGTTTTCAACAGTCCCGCGGAGCACCATTTTCTGTCCGTTGACATAAAAATATTTTCCCTGAATAGTAAATTCACGCATTCCAAAACGTGTTTCGCGCGTATCAATTCCCTGTTTTGTCTTCAGAGTAGCCGTAAGTTTGTAAAGATTAGGATGAAACTCGTTCCATGTCAGAAAATCATCACCCATCGGGATTTCTATCTCCATTTTTCCGGACGAATTCTTTATAGACAATTCTTTGGATACAGGAGCAATTTTATGGGTTTTGTCAGCATTAAAACTTTCGGCACTTAAGGTAATGATACCCGAAGTATTTCCGGTAATGTTCAGTTTTACAAGCGCTTTTTTATTTTTTAAATCGGGAAAAACCTGTATATCTTCAATGTAAGTCTGCGGCATTGCCTGAAGTTCTATCCTTCCCACTACCCCGTTCCAGTTACCCTGGGTCTGATCGGTGATACTGTGCGAATCCTTCCCGACATTAATCTCCTTTGTCCGGTTATCGATGCACAGGCTGATCCGGTTTTTACCTTTCTTCAGGCATTTAGTAATTTCAAACTGATGCGGCACCGATAGCGAGTTCTGAGTTCCAACTTCTGTATCGTTGATCCAGAGGCGTGTTTCAGTGTGCGGACGTTCAAGGAACAGCACGATGCGACTATTATTCCAACCAGAAGGAATAAGGATGTCCTTTTGATACCAGGCAGCTCCTGCGTAGTATTTCACCGGAGTGAGCCAGAAGGGCAGTTTGAGGTTATCGGGCTGGCGAAACTTTTTTAATCTCGGATTGTAGAAGAATGTGCTGTCGTAGATGCTTGCAGTCCACTGGGTATTGAGCGTTACATCATCGCCTTTGCGGTTTTCAGTCATTGAACCGGGCAGATAAATATCATCCCGCAACGTTTTAGAAAACCATTTTTCTGCCACACCCACATCATTTTTGTCAATATCGAAACGCCATTTTCCCGATAAATCGATGGTGTGATTTTGCCCGGAAGCACATAGCGAGAAAAATGCTGCAAGTATAAAGATTCCGCGTAATTTAAAAGTCGTCATAGCTCGTTTCATGATGTATTAAATATTTCACTGATTAATTATTCGAAAGAAACACCTGCTGAGTTCCATAAGCCGGAGCCACAGGAAAAACGTAAAATTTCCTGTTCTTTTTGAAGTCAATCATCCACTGATCAATCAGTACGTGATTATCGAGGGCGGTAATTGTCAACGTATGTTTCCCTTTCAGGAGTGTATATCCGGTCGTTTTCACGGCCTGAGCTCTCAGTACATTATTCTTCCAGGTTTCCGTTCGTCCTCTTTCCCTGAACGAAATAATTTTTGGTTTTTCGTCATCCATCTGCACACTGAACCGGATATCGACCTTGTCGTTAGGTTGTGTGGGGATGACAGCAGTGCGCAACACGGCTTCACCTTCCCAAGGGCAATCGAACTCAAAAGAAATTGATTCTCCACAGGGCAGAGAAACGGCATTCATACTGTGTCCCAGCATCTGAATGGATTTTACCTGCTTACCGGCATGGGTAAAGTGGCAGGCATTACGGGCAATGAAGCTATCTGGTTCAAGCTGATCAATTTTAGCCGGATGATACGACTGTGGCAGGGAAGACTTTATTTTAGGTTCATTTCCGGTTGTTTTTAACGGGAGCACTGGCGCATCAAAAACGGGTAAATCGCGCGGAGCAGCATGCATGGAGTGTTTCCATTTTCCGCCTGACATCTGGTTGTTCCAGTAATCGGTAAGTGTTTGAATTTCAGCATACGCATTCCGGCTTCGGGTACATGCTTCCACTAATTCCGTGTTGTTTTGCCAGCGAACGGTATCCTTATCCTGCGAAGCGATGTGTCGTGCCCGCTGAGCCTCAAGCCACTTGGTTGCCATAGCCGAAGCACCAAACACGGGATATTTTATGGTAGCAAAGAAAGCATCTTTTCGGTTTTCAGGAATCAGACTCTCAGTCTGCTGAACAATATTTCTTATCTGTTCATAGTCGGAAAGATACCGGTCCAGTTCACCGCCAAATTCGGTTAAACTAAATTCAGTATCGATGACTAGTGTCAGTCCTCTGTTGTACTTTTTCTTGTCTTCTTCCACTTTTGTCCATCCCAAAAATTCAGGGCGACGGATATTGCACAGCCTGTAAAAATCCGTCATTGCAGGGAGAAGTTTCATTCCGGCTTCTCTGCCAAATTCGCGGCAAAGCCAGTTTTGAAGATGATTTACGATAGTTGTGTTTGTGATACTGTTAATATTCCAGGCCATATCCAGAAAAAATTCAAGGTCGTAAGCTGCCGGTTTCACATCATGCACATTCACCACCCAGAAACGGCGAGCATTGTGATTGTAGGCTTCCATCATCTCGTTGTAAATCAATCCCGGCTGTGTGGTCGTCAGCCAAAGGTAATCGTGCGGACGACCCCAGTAGCTGAGGTGGTAATAGATACCAGCGCCACCGCTACGTTTCTGTTGCTGTTCGTCGCTCAGACGGGTGATGTATCCATAATTATCGTCACACCAGGTAAGCATCACATCATCAGGCACTTTCAGCCCGTTTTCGTAGATATCCAGCACTTCCTTGTAAGGCACAAATTGCTGTGAAACCTTTGACAAATCGGAGTTAACGTGTTTTCTGAGCAATTCGCGTTGTTCGTTGATTACTTGCTGTAAAGCTTCGGTTTTTTCCTTCAGGGTGGAAACGCCTTCCATGGGTCCATCGTGCACACCACGCATTCCGATGGTATAAATATTTTCATACTGATGAACTTCATTCAGTCGTTCTTTCCAGTAACTGATAACCCGGTCGTGATTATCCGGAAAATTGAAATTTCCCCGGATTTTTTCATCCCACTCACCCACATTGTTACGCATGAGCGGTTCGCAGTGCGATGTTCCGATAACAATACCGCAACTGTCGGCAGCTTCTTTGACTCCCGGAACTAAATAGAAGGGCACGGTAGCATCA
>JAFNAU010000250.1 GCA_017860335.1 Bacteroidota bacterium | reverse complement strand
TTTGGTTAGTGCTATTAATTTTGTTGTAAGATTGAAAGGGCAAATTTACGAAAAAATGTGATAGGAAGTTTCAAAATGGAAGTTTAATTCGATATATGAGATTATATTACATCAGATTAACGTCAAAGAATTAAAATTCAAAAAATCCCCCACCCTGCAAATCTTTGGCAGGTTTCAGGGTGTAAGGGGGCATTTTTTTTATTTTGGCTCCATGGTCACAATCGGAATGATCATCTCTTCCAGTGAGATACCTCCGTGTTGAGGATAAGCAAAGAAATCGTCATTGCCTGCAAAAATATAGGCAGAACTAACATTCGGGCTGGGAAGACCCGCTTTGGCAGGCTGAGTGATTTCAAAAACTTCCTTTTTGTTATAACTCAGATTTTTTCCAACTTTATATCGAAGATTAGTGTTCACATTCTTGTCGCCTACCACCTTTATGGCATTATTTACCTGTATAGTGCCGTGGTCGGTAGTGAAAACAACTTTGTATCCGCGCTGAGCGATGGCTTTGAACAGGTCGTAGGTTGCGGAATGTCTGAACCATGACAGGGTGAGCGAACGGTAAGCCTCTTCGTCGTTTGCCAGTTCACGCATCATTTTACTTTCGGTGCGCGCATGTGATAGCATATCAATAAAATTCAGCACAACGACGTTCAGTTGATTATTTTCCAAAGAAGGAAGTTGATTGATTACCTTTTCACAGAAGCCCGATTCAAAGACTTTATGATAGGAGAAACTGTATTTTTTGCGGAAACGGTCCAGCTGAGTTTTCAGCAGTGCTTCTTCATTGATATTTTTACCCTCTTCGTCCTCTTCTTCTATCCACAGATGAGGATACATTTGCTGAATTTGAAGTGGCATCAGTCCTGAGAAAATAGCATTCCGGGCGTACTGGGTAGCTGTAGGAAGGATGCTGCAGTAGGTTTCTTCCTCGCTAAAAGTATAAAATTCGCTGAGCAGCTCACGGATGATAATCCACTGGTCGTACCGGAAGTTATCCACCACAACAAAAAACACTTTTTCGCCTTTGTCCAGTAACGGGAATACTTTGGTTTTGAACAGATCGGTACTCATCAGCGGTCGCTGGTCGGGATTTGCCATCCAGTCCAGGTAATTTTTTTTCACGAACTTGTTGAATGTGCTGTTTGCTTCATTTTTCTGCATTTTCAGCATTTCATCCATGCCATTTTCGGTTTCAGCCAGTTCCAGTTCCCAGTAAACCAGTTTCTTATAAACATCCACCCAGTCCTGATAAGTGAAGGAGTCGTTAATCTGCATTCCAATGTTGCGGAATTCCTGCTGATAACTGCTTGTGGCATGTTCGGAAACGATTTCTTTTTTATGAATATTCTTCTTTAGCGTCAGCAAAATCTGGCTTGGATTTACCGGTTTTGTCAGGTAATCTGCAATTTTATTGCCAATGGCCATATTCATGATATCCTCTTCTTCACTTTTGGTAATCATGACCAGTGGAACATTAGGATCGATAGTTTTGATTTGAGCCAGCGTTTGCAGACCACTTAGTCCGGGCATATTTTCATCCAGAAAGATTATATCAAAACTTTCGTTCTGGCATAATTCTATCGCATCTTTTCCATTGGTGACTGCCACTACTTCGTATCCTTTTTCTTCCAGAAAGAGCAGGTAAGGTTTCAGTAAATCCATTTCATCGTCTGCCCAAAGTATGCGGTCTTTTTTCATAATTTTTCCTCCTGTTTTCCCCTGAAGGTTGATTTCTTTTTTGTAAAAAATGTAGTGTAATGAATATGAGATGCCGGAAATGATTTCGAGCTTGCAGCCAGAATATCAGACCGTTTCTATTTTAAATAATATTCTCTCATAAATTCAAAGTAGGTATTCAGAGCATCTTTTTTCACCATGATATTCAGGTTTTCTTTGGTTCCAACCAGGTTGCGTCTGTTCACTCCTTTGAATGCATCAATGATAGCCGGATCTTTTAGCATGCGCAGGAAGTAAGATTTTGCCACGTTGGCATCCGGGAAAGCGCCCACAATGATAAATTTATCTTTTCCGGGATCTTCCAGACTGACTTTGAGGTTCATCATGTTGTAATTTGCAGCATTGTATGTATCGAGAGCCTTTTGAATCTTGACAAAATCAAATTTTCCGGGCGGAAGATAGAATGCCACAAAATGTTCGGCATTCAGCCGGATTGCAAACAAATTTTTGTACCACTCCACTTTTTCTTCCACTACAACCGGTTTCTCAGGTGTTTTTTCGGTGGTGGCTTTTACCGTTTCGGGCGTTGTCTGCTGTTTGCTGTCAGCTACCGGAGTTTTGCCGGTTGATTCGGTTTTTGCTGTTTCAGTTTTTGTTGTTTCAGCCTGTTTTGTCTGCTGCGCTACTGCTTTTTGTTCAGGGACTACCGGTGTTATTTTTGTTTCAGCGGGTGAAATATTCTTCTGTTCGGTTGTTGGTTTTGTCACACTCGCCACAACGGTTTCTTTAACCGGTGCTGTTTTTTTAATTTCGGGCTGAGGTTTTTTCAGCTCCTCTTTTCTGACCGTTGCAGTAGTTGTGTTTGAAGCGATATTGGCTGGTTTTTCCTTTATCAGATTAGCCTTTTCGAATGCAATATATTCATCCAGAGTGAAAATGGATTTAATTTTTCCAAAATTATCCTCTGAAATGGCAACCTGTTGTACCTTCAGCGAGTCCATCAAACCGGACAAAGCCAGATCGGTTTTCAATGTTTTCTGGTACCAGAGAACTTCATCGTATGATTCGAGGTTGGTAACAGATATTCCCTGATGGGTAGCGTCAGCCTGACCAACAACAAAATCGAAGTCTTTAATCATAAACCGGGAGAAATTAAATATCGCCAGGTTGTACAGGAGTTTGTTAACTCCTTCCGCTGTGGCATCGGTTAGCAGCAACAATCGGTGTTTACCCTGTTTTTCGGCAGTGAAACTCATTACATCCTGCTTATCCGTAGTTTTTTCGGCTGCTTCACGTTTACTGAGTAATTCGCCGTGGGTGGTTCCTTTTTGTGCCAGATTACCCTGTTTCATCAGTGCCAGAATATCTTTCGACATGGCGCTGACATCGCTTTCGGGGAAATCTTCAACCAGTTTACTCAACGATTTTTCAAAATCAACGGAAGTGGCTGTTTTTCCTATGCTCAACGTATTCAGGAATTCGAATTTTGGCAGCAGGGACGATACCGGATATTTTTTCCGGAAATTCTCTGTATTTCTGAATACAGCAGGGAAGCTCAGTATCCGGTTGCGGTATTGCTCAGCCTGAAGTTCATTCTTCTCTTTGGAAGCCATAAGATAGCGCTGAAAAAGTGTTTCGAGTATCCGGTCGTCATTGCCAAACCGGCGTTCGAATTCATCGAAAGTGTTGTAGGCCATTTGGAAATCTTCCAGCTTATCCTTGAAAATCAAACCTTTGTTGAACATTGCATCAGCCACTTCGGCATCCGATTTTTTCCGTTGTTCAGCGGTAAAAGGAATTTGATTCAGGTAATAATCGACACTGGTTTTGTCGGAAGTGCCCTTTATTTTTGGCAATTTAGTGGTATCGTTTCCAGCAGTGATGATACTGTCTGTGGTTGCTGTTGTACCGGCTGCATTGTCGGCGAAGAGAGCAGCCGATTTATTGTTTCGGCGCCA
>JAFNAU010000003.1 GCA_017860335.1 Bacteroidota bacterium | reverse complement strand
TGAGGCTAAATCGTAATCTATGGGCATCGCTTTTTTGCACAAAGATAAATATTCTATCAAAAAGGGTAAAACTACTCCACCTGATTTTTACATTGATCCATTATTCCGTCAATTACATTGTCGGTCATATTTGCAATCAGAAGAAGAGGAAAAAAACATATTATATATCCCATTCCTTTTCTGTAATTTTTCTTATCAGACCAGGTTTAAAGTAATGGAGAGATTGTTATTTTTGTTTAATTCTTTTAGTGTAATCGCTGGGGCTTTCATTGTAATATTCTTTGAAGCATTTGGTAAAATAAGAAGGAGTAGAGAAACCTGTATCATAAGCAATTTCTGAAACACTTTTATCCGAGTTAATTATCATTTGCTCGGCAGCTTTCAATCGAATGATACGCACCAGTTCATTCGGAGCGTAATTGGTCAACGATTTTATTTTGCGATATACCTGAACACGCGAAAGTCCCAGATTTTTACCAATTTCATCCACATTTAACTCAGTGTCTGTCAGCCTTTCTTCAACCAGCTTACGGAATTTTGTGATAAAAGATTTATCTATTTCAGCCACAGTTTCTTTACGTTCGCCAAAAGTCAGGTTTTTCTGGAAATAGTTGTTGATTTTTTCCCGGTTTTCTATCAACTTGCGCACACGGATTTTAAGCAGATTTTCATTGAATGGTTTAGGAATATACGCATCGGCACCACTTTCAAAGCCAACTGCACGTTGTTCTTCAAGAGAATAAGCCGTAAGAAGAATAACTGGAATATGGCTGGTTGAGAGATTTTCCTTAATTTGTTTACAGAGTTCAAAACCGTCCATAATATCCATTTGCACATCACTGATGATAAGTTCCGGAACAAACTTCATTGCTTTTAATAACCCAATCCGGCCATTCTGAGCTTCGATTATTTCAAAATTATCAATCAACAAACTTTTAATATACACCCGAACATCTACATTATCTTCTACTAAAAGAACTAATGGTTTATCTGTTTGCAAATCAGCAACCTGTTCTTCTTCATTTTCACCATCCAGTATCAATATATCATCCTGCTTACTCTCTAACGTATTCAGGATTGGAAATTGTTCAACAACAGGAATTTCCTTTTGTTTGAAAGGTATCAGTACACTGAATTTTGTACCCTTTCCTACTGTGCTTTCTACGTTAATTTCACCGTTATGCAGTTCAACAAGGACTTTGGTTAAATGTAACCCGATTCCGGAACCAAGCGCACGGTCATCCACTTTATAAAATCGTTCGAAGATACTGTGTACATGATTTTCGGGAATACCAGCACCATCATCTGAAACGGTTATTTGTGCAAATTCCTCATCATTTTTCAGAATCTTTGTCAAGCGTACATCGATTTGCCCGTTTTCGCTGGTGAATTTAAATGCGTTTGACAACAGATTATAGCAGATTTTTTCCATTTTATCAGAATCGAACCATAAGGTGTAATCATCATCAGAGGCTTTAAATGAGAAATTTATACGTTTCTTTTTCCCAAATTCGACAAATGAATCACATATTTCGGAGATAAAACTTTTCAGATCAGTCAGTGTAAAGTACATCTGCATCTTTCCGTTCTCGTATTTCCTGAATTCTGTAATCTGTTCAATAAGTTTCAGCAATACATGAACATTCTTGCGCATGAGTTGGAGGAGACGTTTGCCGTTAGAGCTGAGTGACTCCTTTTCTATCAGACTATCTAACGGTCCGAGAATAAGGGTTAACGGAGTGCGGAATTCATGCGATATGTTCGTAAAAAAAACCAATTTAGCCTGTGTTGCTTCTTCCAGATTTCTAGAAAGAACGATTAACTGATCACGTTGCTCTGACAATTCTTCTTTTTGCTTGTTAATGGCAATGTTGGTAAGTCTCAGTTCTTCATTGACCTTGTTCTTGTGTCTGTATAAGCGTATAAGAAGTATCAAAAGTACAGAAATGAGAAATAAAACAGCAAAAGATAAAAATAATAAATTTTGTTGCGTACTGAACTTTGCTAAATTTTGATTCAGTACTGTATTCAGTTGCCCAATACGATTTTGGTGTTGAATAATCTGATCCGTTTGCAGTTTCAGCACCCTCGCATTCGTTTTGTCAACAACAGCAGTGTAAAGGATATTTTCTCTGTCGTAAGGTTCATTATTTAAAATGTGTAAGGCTGTCTGAATAGCTTTTTCGCCTCCGGTGGGATAAATGAAAGTAGCATCTATAATGCCATTCAGAACTTTTTGAATGCCTCCGTTAGTACCAGGAAGTGCATCAATTCCGAGTAAGATGGGTTTCTTTATCCCGGTAGTAACCCGCAAGGCTTCCCGGGCACCTGTCGCCATTTCATCATTCTGTGCAAATACAAGGTCAATTGGTATCATGGTTTGCAGCGCTTCTGTCATTTTTTCTTTGGCCTGTTTGCGCAACCAATCACCATTTGACTTATATACGACTTTAATTCCCGGATATTTCCGAATAACACTCATAAATCCATTGTGACGTTCAGAAGCCGGAGTTGAGCCGTCCAGTCCGCATATTTCAGCAATATTTCCTTTGCCATTCAACAGATTTGCTGCGTAAGTGCCTACTTCTTTTCCAATCTGAATGTTATCGGCTCCAACAAATGCTGTATATTTTCCCGAACTGATTTTCCGGTCAATCAATACAACGGGTATGTTTGCCTGCATTGCTTTTTCGATAACCGGAGTCAGTGGAATGGCTTCATTAGGAGAAACGATAATCAAATCAACGCCATCAGCAATAAAGCTTTCAATATCACGAATTTGTTGCTGATTGCTGTCGTGCGCTGTTTTTATTCTGATTTCAAAACCTGGATTGAACGAAGCTTCACGTTTCATTTCGCTGTTCATGGTTCTCCGCCATGCATCATCACTGCATTGAGAAACTCCGATTATTTTCGCATGGTCAGATCTGGTTGTACAGGACTGAGAAAAAATAAGTCCTGCGAAAAGCAGGTATATGAAAATCCGTTTCATGGCATTTGAGGATTTCAGTGAAAGTTCAGCATCCATATATTGTATCAAAAGTAATACAATATTTGTCTTTTGATGGCATTAGATATTATAAATATTTTCAACATTTATAAAAAACCGATCGAATTGTGAAATCCGATCGGTTGAGGTTATGGAGGTTTTTCAATCGTCATTTCTTTACCCGCGACAATAAATTTTCGGGTAGGATTGGCATGGCACCATTTTGTGTACAAACAAAAGCAGATACATCCACTGCCAGTTCATGTGCCTGACTAATGCTTTGTCCGTTCAGAATTGCGGCTACAAAACCAGCTGTAAATGAGTCACCGGCACCAACTGTATCAGCAACTTCTACCAAAGGTGTAGGTTTGAAGGAGGTTTCGTTATTAGTCACAACATAGCTTCCTTCTGCTCCTTTGGTCAACACCACAATGTCCAGATTTGGGCTATGTAAGAGTTGGTTACAAATTTCCAGTTCGGTTTTGGATTGCCAGCCAAACAGTTCTCCAACCAGAAGTATTTCTTCGTCATTTATTTTCAATATATTACAACGATTTAATGCATGTTCGATCAGTTCTAATGTATAAAAATGTTGCCGGAGATTAATATCGAATATTTTTAGTGCAGTATCGGGCAAACAATCCAGAAACCGATTTATTGTTGTTCTTGAAACGCTGCTTCGTTGGGCTAATGACCCGAAACATACTGTCATGGTTTTACGTGCCAATGCTTCCATTTCGTCGGTAAAGGGGATATTATCCCATGCCACATTTTCACAAATTTCATAATGTGGAATTCCATTTCCCGAAAGCGTAACCTGCACAGTACCGGTAGCGTAAGGTGTAGTTTCGATCAGATAATGTAGGTTTCGCTGATCCAGACAAGTTTTAATTTCCTGTCCCAGCTCATCGTTGCCAATTGCACTTACGGCATATCCTTCGTATCCAAACTGCGACACATGATAGGCAAAATTGGCAGGAGCACCGCCCAGTACTTTTCCTTTCGGGAAAACATCCCATAATATTTCGCCTATTCCTACTATTGTATTTTCCATGCTATAATTTTTTTTACGTTTGAGATTTTATTTCAATCCAAGTTCCAGTTCTATCTGCTCCAATGATTTTCCTTTGGTTTCGGGTATCCAGAATTTCACAAAAACGAAAGCAACAATACTGAACAGACAAAAAATCCCGAATAAATACTGTAATCCAAACGCACCGTGAATGACAGGTGCAAAATAGACGGTGAGAAACGTACATAACCAACTTACCGCTGTGGAGAACGACATGGCAACTCCTTTGATACGATTAGGATAAATTTCGGATATAATTACCCACATAACAGGTGCAAACGAAGCAGCAAAAAACGAAATATACACCAACAAGGCAATTAAAACACCGGCGCCGTTTTGAACCGGTTTTGAGAAATCGAATGCGAGATACGCTAATGAAATTATCATCCCCACAGCTCCCCAGAGCAACAAGGTTTTGCGGCCTCGCTTATCAACCAGCCACAATGCCACTATTGTCATCAAGAAGTTGACTAACCCTACAATCATTGCCTGCATCACCGAGTCACCCTTGGCAGAACCGGCTGCCTGAAAAATATCAGGAGCAAACATAATCACTGCATTTATTCCGGTGATTTGCTGAAGAGCAGCGATGATTGTACCTATTAAAACGAGCTTACCCGTTTTACCTTTAAATAATTCACCAATCGACATTTTATTCTTTTTTTGCTCGGCTATCAGCGTACTTTCCATGGCAGGCAATTCTTCGGTCACCAATGCTGTTCCGCCAATGCTGTTCAGAACTTTAATGGCTTCGTCCCTGCGTGCGTGAGCCAATAACCATCTCGGACTTTCGGGAAATTTTACAATCAGGAACAGGAAAAACAGAACACCAAAAAATCCCGGAATCGCCAACATATACCGCCATGCATTATCGCCAAACCCAATGAGCAGATAATCAAAAATATAAGCCAGCACAATACCAATGGTAATGGCAAACTGATTGAGTGATACCAATCTTCCGCGATTGTGTGCTGGTGCAATTTCGGATATGTACATTGGTGCAACTACCGAAGTAGCTCCCACCGCCAGACCGGATAATACGCGAAATACAATAAGTATGGTTGCCGATTCTGCCAACGCACAGCCAAAAGCAGAAATGATGTAAAGTACCGCAGTGATTATCATTACTTTTTTCCGTCCGAATTTTTCGGTAAATGTTCCGGTAAATAATGCACCAATCAGACAACCGAATGTAAGCAGTGCAGCCACTGTACCCAGTCCACTGTCGGTGAGCGAAAATTCGCCTTTAATCATATCTACTGCGCCTGAAATGCCGGCCATATTAAGCCCAAAAAGTAAACCACCGTTAATGGCTACAAAGGTTATCCAATAGAGATATTTATTATTTGACATGAGTTAATTATTTTAAGTTATTAATTTTAATGTTTTCTACACTGAATGTTCCGGTCTGACTGAAAAATCTGAGTTGGTTCATCCATTCCGAAGGGAAAAACAGCGTTGTCGATGTGATTTCACCATCGTTGATGAATATTTCTGCTGAAGCTTTATCTACCAGTAAACGAACTTTGTAACTGTCTCTCTTTATAAGCGGGGCATTCATTCCCATTGCAAAGCGGTCATTGAAATCGGTCAAACCGCTCTGTTTGCGGTCTATGCTGAAAAATCCGGTTGTGTTATCGAAATTAAATTTCAATGTTTCGTTTTTAGCATTATTCAAACTAAAACCAAATATCCGTGCATTTTCAGGACGAATTGTCATTTCAATTTCAAAACACCCCTCGTTTTTTTTCAACAATTCAGTTATTACATATTCTTTGTTGACATGAAGACCAGGCATCTCTGAAATTTCCCTTTTCAGTTTATTTATTTCTTTTACCGGATAGCTGCTCAGTATCAGATGTTTGCCGTTATTCACAATTGTGAGTTCGCGGGCAGTTGTATTTGCACTCCTGAAATGTTTCGATGGAATCTGATTAGCGTAATCCCAGTTGCTCATCCAACCCATAAAAATGCGGCGGCCATCAGACTGCGGGATATTGTTGAACGTTACACCGGCATAATTATCGCGCCCGTAATCCAGCCAAAGCGGATAAGGCAATGCGTCGGGTGTAAATGTTTTTCCGTCAAAGTCTCCAATAAAATACTGAGTGGCTGAGCCGCCGTTTGGTCCCCCCGGATTTAAGCTCACCAGCAGTACCCATTTAGTTTTTCCCTGATAAGTCATCGGAAATAAATCGGGACATTCCCACACAGCTGCGTGCGAACCAATACCTTCGCCAAATTCACTCAGTTTAGTCCAGTTCTTCAGGTTATGCGAGCCAAAGAAAGTGACTGTTTGCTTCGTGGCAAGTGCCATAACCCATTGCCCGGATTGTTCGTTCCACGATACTTTCGGGTCACGAAAATCGGTAATTCCCGGATTTGGCAAAACCGGATTTTGAGCATATTTTGAAAATGTACGTCCTTTGTCCGTGCTGTAAGCGATAGATTGCGCCTGAACTTTGCCTGCGCTGGTGAAAATTGCTATCATCGCATCTTTACCAAATCCGGCTGTATTGTCCTTGTCAATCACGGCACTGCCGGAGAATATTTCACCCAGACTATCGGGCCTAAGTGCCACCGGCAGGTAAGTCCACGAAGTAAGGTCGGTGCTTACGGCATGCCCCCACGACATATTTCCCCACATCGAACCGTAAGGATTGTACTGATAAAAAAGGTGGTATTCGCCGTCGAGATATACCATTCCATTGGGATCATTCATCCAGCCGTATTCAGGAGAAAAATGAAACTGAGGACGATACGTTTCATTGTACTCAAATTCAAATTTGTCAGATTGTTTGATTTCTTTGCTCCCCAACACAGGTTTTGTTAATCCCTGAAAAGTAAGTGTAAGTAGTTGGGTTTTCCATTTTTTCACATCTACCGGCACCCAATAATCAATCTGATCTACAGCTAAATGCACATCAAAAGCTGTTTGGTGTGTCGTATCAGAAGCTGCTGCTATGATTTTTACCTCCGGTGCTTTTTCCTCCACAGGAATAAGCAAATAGGATGACTTGATTTGATAATCGGAAGATATATTATTGCCGGACGATTTTTTCTGAGAAGTGCAACTCATATTAATCGATATAAGCACCATGATAATAAGAAAGAGTGTATTTTTCATTTTACTTAAAAAAATTGGTTAATAATTTACGATGCAAAAATAGAAACAAAGCCAAATGAAGTCTGTCATTTTTGTTGCATCATTGTGTAAAATTGATACAAAATGGATTATTAGTAGCTTTCTTGAATTGGGTTTAAATTGCTTATTGTCAATTCTTTTGTTTTGATAATTCCATTTTCGGCAAAAAGCTTTACCTTAGTAAGTTTGTGTTCGGTAAAATAATTTTCTGTCAAGACCTGTTTTTCATTTTCTACAAATAATTCGATTGATGAATTGTCCATGATCATTTTAAGAACCAACTCCGAGTCGGAATGAAAAGACGAAATAATATCAATGCCTCTGAACTGGGAGTTATCTTTTGCTATTGAAAAATTATTTCTGTCAACAAAATATTCTCCTTTGAAAGCATCGTAACCGACGATTAGCTTTTCTGCTATATCATTCTCGAACTGAATTCCAAACCTTGATGGAAAAGTCATTCTTGTCATTTGCTTCGTGTCGAATTTCAGAACAATGAATGATGGAGTAAGCGGAATAGTGATTACATGGCTGATGTCTACAGTTTCATTGACATTCAGATTGTTCAATGTCTGACTTTTAGTTTTCACTTTTTCTATTACCTGAATCGGTTCAGAAGCTAGAATATCTTCTCCTGAATACTTATCGGTATGTAGTGTTCGTGGAAAAGTAAAACTTCCCCAGTAAGGTTTCATACTACCGATTAATGCATAATCAATGTTGTTTTTAAGTCCAATAACTGTTGATTGAGCATTTTCAGGCAAGCCACTACACACAACATTATAGATATTATCTTTTCCATAATCAAACCATTGCGATTTGGCTGTAATTTTTGTATTGAACGATTTACCATCAAAATAGCCAATGAGGTACTGAATAGACGATCCATCTCGTGGATTCGGAAATTCCTGATCTATCAGTAACACCCAGTTTGCCCCGTCATTAACAGGGAAAAGCGTTGCCTTCAGCCATATATTATCCCGGTACTGGGCATCTTTTTCGAAGGTGCTTTCAAATTCCCATTTTCTAAAATCAGTCGACGAATAAATTTTAATTGATTGGTTCTCAACCAATGTCATTGTCCATTTTCGTGTATAACTGTTCCAAATGATTGCTGGCTTTGAATCAGGTGTCAGAACTCCGGGAAAATCAATCTTGCTGATGTACTTCCATGTTTTACCCTGATTTGCACTATAATAAAGCTGAAAACCAGTACTTATTCTTTTCTGTTCGGTCAATATTAAAGCAACAAGTGGTGATATTGCTTTAGTTATTAAACCGATCGTGTTTTGAGTATCAATAACCACATTGGCATACAATACAGGCAAAGCTTTGTTCGAAAAAATAACTTTCTCCGATTTCCCCCAATGAATCAAATCGGTACTGGTTGTCTTGTATATGGTGTTTTTCTTGTTTTTATCTAGATGGAAATCCTGATAGAAGACAGAGTAAATACCATTCTGTAAAACAAATGACGAAGGTGCACCGACATTGTGATCGATTGATGAATAATGAACCTTTGGAGTGCTTTCTGTAGTCAGAAAATAAGTGTCTTTACCGGCAAGTCTACAGCTTGTCAGACTCAAGAAAAACATCAATATAGTAATCAGCTTCTTCATACTTCACATTTATTGGACAACAAGTTTCAAAGACTTCGTGTAACCTTCAGACTCTACTGTGATGATGTAAACACCTGCCGCTAAATCATTATTAACATTAAAAACAGAATTAGCCTCTGCCGAGTAATTTTCTTCTGACACTAATCTTCCTTGTAATGTAAATAATTTCAGTTTAACATTTGTTCCTGTAAAATTTTTATTTAAAAAGTTTATTGTTATTGCCTGTCCTCTCTTTACAGGATTGGGATACAGGCTTATTTCCTTGTTTCCCGTATCGAAGGTTAATGGTACTGCAGAGGGTACAGTTTTCCAGATGGACTTCAAATTATAAGCTTTCAGACTTTGCACATTGGTTGTCCCATTAGTAGAAAAAAGCTGAATTAATTTACTCGAAGTGTCAGGATAAATCAAGGAGCTCATAACCCGAACCCCGTCGTTAGCAAAGACTTCAATGGATGATTGATCAATATAGATGTGCAATTTAATCTGCCCATTATCAGGCAAAAGTGGAGTAGTAATTACATTGGGGAAAGCCGAACTAAATGCCACATTACCTGACTTTGTTCTGTCGAGGTATAAATTAGAACTGCTGGCATCATACCCCAATACTACTTTATTAGTTCCACTCACACAAAGGTTTAAACCAAAATTAGCTCCCGTGGTAACATTGAATACTGCATCAATTTCATAATAATTGTATAAGGGCGTAAACTCTGTCAGTGTCTGTGTATTTACGACCGATTTATTTGTCACAATTACACTGTCGTTTCTCAGTTTCTTCAATGCAGGAATTGGTTGTTGTACCAACCGAATGCCATCCGCAAAAGTTTTCAGGGACAATTCGCGAGGCAATGATTCGTGACCTCGTCCCCAGCTGGTTGGTGTTGAGTTGGCATAATTCCAGTTACCCATCCAACCCATCATAACGGTACGGTTTTCTGCGTTGTCGTAATCTCGAAAAGTTCTGGCAGCATAAAAATCACTACCATAATCGGCAACTAAAGAATGTTCGATATTATTATTCCACAACGCATCAGCAAATACAATATGATCAATATTAATATGCCCCCAACCTCCGGTACTGTTATCAACAATCTGAATCTGAGCCGTTTTACCTATCCATTGTGTAACATTCCAACCGGCCCATTTCAACACCTCTTCGTTTCTTCCTGTTGTCGATTGCACCACAGAACCATTAACAATCAGATTAATGCAGGTTAGTCCGGCATTATTTCCACCCCCAATCAGGAAGTTGATGCAATTTTTACTTATCGTAAATAACGCAGATGTGAGAGTTCCGGTAGAACCATCTCCATTATTGAATGAGTTAGCTAGCTTATTTCCCAGATAACCGAAAACAGATTGTTGTCCACTCAGATTTCCACTGGCAGGACCTGACCCAAAGGCTGTTCCGGTTGCTGTCCAACCTGTATAAGCGGTTGTTTCAAAATCGGCAAATACAGTTCCCTGAATACCTGTTCCATTACGCAGGTACGAATCACAAGTCGGATCAATATCAAATCCATACAAGCCATCGAAATCACCAAGAAAATATTGAACTTTGGCACTTGCACTGACTATCAGTACCCATTTTTTATTATTACTATTCCCATCTACTGGTAGTTGAAACATATCCGGACATTCCCACCAGTTTTCTTTTGTGCCAAGAGGACCAAATGAATTCAATATTCTCCATGTCTTCAGGTTGGTAGAGTAATAGAACTGTACCGTTTTATTACTGGCATTGGCAGCAATGGACATTACCCATTGATTATTAGCTGAATCCCAGAATACGCTCGGATCTCTGAATCCATTAGCCGTTGTCATTAGCGGAGTTCCGCGATTATAAAGATAAAAATTTGTATAATCAGACAAATAATCATTGCTGAATGATAAAGCAGGTGCTTCCAGACCTGTTGTTTTGTTGTGATTTGTAAAGAGGGCAATCATTGGTGCATACGTACCTGATTTTAAGCCTGCGGTGTTTTTCGCATCAACAACCATGCTACCGGAGTAATAATCGAACGTACTGTTGTCGCCTTGCATAGGCCAGTTTTTTTCGGTCCAGTAAACTAAATCGCTTGATGTGGCATGTCCCCACCAAAAAAGATGGTACTTGTTGTTGTAACGCACTAACCCATCGGGATCACCTATCCAACCAGTGTTTGCAGAGAAATGATACTGAGGCCTGTATACTTCATTATATTGTGCAAATAAAGGCCATGTAGTCAATGTTGTTAAAAAAAACAGAAGTCCTAATGTGCAAATACATTTTTTTTCATTTTGTGTTGAGACACCTTCGATTATTTTCATTGCATTTCTTATCTGAGTAAACTTTTCAATCCTTTACAAACTAAACCTTAAATATTGTTTTTTAGAATTTTAATGAATCGACAAATTGAATTTGAGATAAAGTTTAGATTTTATAGAAAAGCACGCCATACAATTATATGCATAACGTACTTTCTTTGATAATAATTATTTTTTATACACCTTTAGTTCATCCCAATAAATAGTTTGTGTATGATCAATTACATCCTGACAATGTGGTGCAATTAATATGTTGTTTATGAAAGCAGTACGACCTGATGGAATGTCAAATGTAAGTTCCTGCCATTTTCCAACAGTAGTGTATTCAGTTTTCAACCAATCTTTTACAGAGCCATCTGCATTTTGAATTTCCAATTGAACTGTTCCTGCAGATTCTTTCAATACCATTACTGAGAATTTATTGTAAATAGCAGGATCAATATTTACTTTATACGCATTCCAAAGTGCACCACCTGACCATGGACGACCGCCAGCATCTCCAACTATGCTGTTGCGAACAATTGAAGAGCAGGTCAAGGTATTGTTGATGCCATTTGTAATCGGATTAGCTACACCATTATTAACGGTTGCAGCTATGTTATCCCAAAGTGGGGCAACATTTTCACCATTATAAAGCAGCACATAATCAAGTGGTTTTTGCGCCACTACTGCTGTTACTGTATAGGTAAACGTCATATTGTCTTTGGCTATAGTATATGTTACCGGATTGGTGAAATCAACCGTAGTGCCTGAAGCAGGACTTAATGTTGCGCCACTGGTAAATTCAACAGTCGGTTTTAATGTTTTGACGTTTGTTCCAACAGGAAGATAAATTATGATTTCTCTCATCAGGTTGTCAATCACACCATTTATTGTGTCAATTGCAAATTTAGTTATTTTTGCACCCGGTCGAGTCAATCGAACTGTCTGACCCAAGGATAAATTTCCTTTTGTATCTTTAATCTTCACAGTAAAGCTGTATTCTTTAAGTACTTCAACCAAACCAAAAGTATACGAAGTTGGATTCCCCGAAACTAAAACCGTTCCATTAAGAGTTGAGATAGAAGCACTCAGGCTATCATGGCCCAGAGGCAGTGACCATGTTAGCTTTACACTATCTCCGACGAGAGTATATTGCAAATTGCTCACTGCTGGTAAGTTTGGTTCGATGTTTGGAATATCACGGTCGTAACACGAGGTGAAAACAATAGTCAGAACTGCAAGATATAATGTTTTTATAATATGTCGTTTCATTTTATTTTTATTAAAAAGGTTATTGAATTAATATCCGTAATTTTGCTTATATGTTCCTTTGCTGAAGTTGATTTGGTTAAAAGGAATTGGCAAATACTCATCCCTGTTTTTAGTGAATAATCCATCTTTCAAATAAGTTCTTTTTGTCTTTTCCTTTGTAAAATAAGCATTCATGTACGAATCAGCAATTCCCCAACGAACGAGGTCAAAGAAACGGTTTCCTTCCATAGCAAATTCCAGACGACGTTCCCAGCGAAGTGCCTGACGAGCATAATCCTGTGTCCACACACAGTTTGTTCCTGGTATATAGTTACTAACATTGAAATTTGATTCGTAATTTCCGTTCGACATTTTCAACAATCCGGTACTTCTTCTGGCACGAGTTCTGATTTGATTAATCAATGATAATGCTTCATATTCCCGACCAAGTTCAATCAATGCTTCGGCTTTAAACAATATAACATCGGCATATCGTATGATAATGCGGTTCTTGGTATTTCCAAAAAATGGATCAAGGTGAATAAAGCAATCGCATTTAGGCGATACATTTTCTTTCAGCGAAGCATAAACACCATATACATCCGGAGTCCTATTCCAGCTCTTATCGTACAATAATGTCGGATCGTATTTCCAAGGATGTCCTGGAATTGCAATGGTATGGTTCAGACGTGGGTCAACAGTATTGACTGTCAAATCCAGATCAGTATCATTGAATGTGTCAAACATTGGCAAACCGTTTGCTCCTGTTTTATAGGCATTTGCGAGATTTTGACTTGGTTTGTGGAAATCGCAACAACCCAATCCTTGAGGTGTTGCCAAAATATCACCAAAATTTAAACGGCCTTTACTTGTTCCATCATCGTGTGAATATTGAACAGCAAAAAGAGATTCGTTTCCATTTTCATATGCACCCGGCATAAAATTATAACCAAAATCGGTTTCCAATCTTGCTGTTGATGACATAACAGAATCACACAAAGTAACGACCTGATTCAGTTTATCTTTGTTGATGTTAATCACATTGTTTTGTTCGTCCTGCTCGTAAGCCTGATAAAGTCTTGTTTTAGCAAGATAGGCTTGTGCTGCATATCTGCTCGCACGCCCTATCTCAGGTTGAACTGCTGGAAGATATTTAGCTGCAAATTCGAAATCATCGGCAATTTTATCCCAAAGTTGATCATTGGTCAATGCTCTGTTTGATATTTTCTCATAATCAGTCACAGCAACAGTTTCATCAATATAAGGAATATACTTAAACATTTCTTTCAACATAAAATACCAGTGCCCCCGTAGAAAACGCATCTCAGCTTGTCTAACTTTCATATTTGGATATTCTGCTTCAGTAAGTGTGTTAATATTTCTCAGCGCTGCATTAGCACGTGATATTCCTACATAGATATTATACCAGATACCATCTACTTCTCCAAAATCAGTTCTCATGTTTTTAAACGTTTCCATGAAGTAGAAAGCCTGAATATCGGCTTCATCGCGACCGCCTTTATAAGCATCACCCGAACGAACATTACCATACGGCCAGAGACTAAAAGGAATATTATAGTGATCATTTCCCAAACTTGCATAAGCAGCTATGACAAATTTATCGGCATTATCAGCTCCTGCTACTTGAGCTTCGCTAAGGATGGCTTTGGGCTGTAGATCGAGAAAGTCGGTACATGACGTTAAAGCCACAGCTATTACAATTATATATGCTATTTTTTTCATTGTCTTGTTATTTAAATGATTTAGAATGTAACGTTAATGCCTGAAGTAAAAGTAATTGGCAATGGATATGCAAAATCTGGCCGTTCAGGATCTATACCTGTAAAACTTTTACTTTTGACTGTGAAAATATTTTGACCGCTAACATATAAGTGGACTCTGCTTAGATGTATCACTTTCAATGCTTTTTGAGGGACATTATAACCCAATTCTACATTTTTCAATTTACAATAGGATCCATTCTCGATGTAATAAGTTGAAAATCTAGATTCATTGTTACTGTCTGTGGAAGTTAATGCTGGAATTGTAGAACTTGAGTTGGTAGGTGTCCATGCGTTTAATAAACGGATACCTTTATTTGATCCTGTTTCTCGAACACTCCAGAAATCTGTAAAACTTTTCACAGCATAATCATTCAAATCAACTCTTCCAACTCCCTGAAAGAATAAAGTTAAATTGAATCCTTTGTATTCCATATTTATATTTAATCCATAAGTGAAATCCGGATTAGGATTACCAATCCATGTTCGGTCTTTATCGTTAATTACACCATCGCCATTTATATCGCGGTATCGAATCCTACCGAGTGCTTTTCCATTTTGTTCTGCCGAATTATTAACTTCATCTTGTGTTTTAAATAAACCATCAGCTACATAGCCATAAAATGTACCAAGTGAATGTCCCAGAATATTATCTGTAGTTCCATTTCCACCATAATTATTAACCACCTCAGCAGGGAGAGAAGTTACAACATTAATATAAGAACCCGCGTTACCTGTAATGTCATAATTGAAGTCAGATCCTATCTTACTTCTATAACCTACCAATACTTCAAATCCTTTGTTTTGTATTGAAGCTCCGTTTACCCAATGGTTTCCACCTTCTCCAATAGCAGCTAAATATGGAGGATTGATAAGGCAATCTTTGGTGTCTTTTATAAAATAATCAATTGATCCGTATAATTTCTGATTGAAAAAACCAAAATCCAATCCAATATTTGTTTGAGTTGAAGTTTCCCATTTTAGGTTATCATTTCCACGTTGAGTAATGCGGTATCCCGAAGGAAGTGAACCTGTGGTAGACCCTGTAATATCATAAGCTGTACTTGTAGATGGATCCCACGTTGGATTATTTCCGGCATAATCTGTAACATAAATTGAGCGTGTGCCCACATTGGAAATTTCCTGATTACCTGTTTGTCCCCAACCAACTCTCAATTTGAAGTCAGAAATTGCAGACAAATCTTTCATGAAATTCTCCTGATTAATTCTCCAACCCAATGAAAATGCGGGGAATGTACCAAACTGATTGTTTTTACCGAAGCGTGAAGAGCCGTCGCGACGAACTGTTACCGAAGCCAGATACTTTTGATCATAAACATAGTTGGCTTTACCGAAATATGACAATAATGTGTTTTCGGCAGCACCACCACCAAGTGACATAGTGCCTGTACCAGCATCCAAATACATGTAATTAGGATCTTCGCTAACATAACTTCCTGTACCTAAACGTTGTGCCCAAAAGCTTTCATCATGTTGTTTGTACATTTCGGTGCCAAGAAGAATATCAACTGCATTTTTTCCAATAGTTTTTTGATAATTCAACGTATTACTCCAAGTCCATTTTATGGAATGGCCCTGATTATTGTTCACACCATTTTGGTTATTATTCAAATATCCGGAACTGTATGCCAATTGCATACTTCTTTTGAAATAATCGCTGTAGTCAATACCAAAACTGGATTTTAAATGTAGATTCTTAATCAGTTCCAATTCAGCAAAAACATTCCCAAACAAACGCATATAATCATATTTGTTTTGTTTGTTGTCTTCCAATAGTCTGACAGGATTCTGACGATCATTCATACCTGCTACCGGTCCACCCCATCCTATACCATCTACTGTATGTACAGGAATAATAGGTAGTGTTTGAAAAGTCAGATCCATAACTCCCGGATCCTGGATTTCTCCTGTTTTATTCAGAGAAAGATTCTCACCAATTATCAATTTTCCATTTATCAATTTCGTATCAGAATTAATACGGGCAGAGAAACGTTCAAAATTGGTTGTCTTAATAATTCCATCATTATTTGTATAGTTCATAGAGAACATGGTATTTCCTTTATCCGTTCCCCTAAGAACTGAAAGATCATAAGATTGTGAAAGGGCTTTTTGAGTAATTTGATTGAACCAATCGGTATTGGAAATTTTCATTGTGTGATAATACGATTTTGTAGGATCGTTATCAAGATAAACAGCAGTTGGATCAATAACCTGAAGCAATTTAGGTGTTCCATCTGTATTATATCCAGTAATAAAGTTATATCCATAGCCCGATCCATCGGGATTTTTGTCACCGCTATTTATTTTTGCTTGCCACATAGCTTGTCCATACTCCTGAGTGGCAAGCATTGGAATTTTCGAATCATACCATGATGCACTTGCTCTTGCACCAAAATTCACTTGTAACTGACCTTCCTTTGCTTTTTTAGTGGTAATAATAATTACTCCATTTGCTGCTTTTGATCCATATATTGATGCAGCAGAAGCATCCTTCAATACCTGAATTGACTCGATATCATTTGGGTTCATTTCGTGCATACCACCCTGAGTGGCAACTCCGTCAATGACATATAATGGATCGATATTAGAATTGATTGAACCTATACCACGTATGCGAACTGTTGTTCCCGATCCACTTGGTGAACCATCTGTTGTAATGTTTACTCCTGGTGCTCGTCCTTGTAGTGCCTGAATAGGATTATTGGATGTGATTTTCTTCAATTGGTCAACATCCACAACTGTTACTGCACCGGTCAAATCAGCTTTCTTTTGTTTTGAATAACCTGTTACGACTATCTGGTCCAAAAGTTTAGAATCAGGCTCCATAATCACGTTAATAACAGTTTTATTTCCAACAGCAACTTGTTTTGTTTTCATCCCCACCATTGAGAATATTAATGTCGAGATATCACTTTTATTTGTCAAAGTATACTTACCATCTACATCGGTGACAGTTCCTGTACTTGTCCCTTTTTCTAAAATGGAAACACCAATTAATTTCTCACCATCTTCTGATGAGGTCACGACCCCTGAAACTGTTTTTGTCTGAGCCATTATTACAGCACTCATAGTGCAATAAAACACCAACAAACTCAATTTCCGAAAATTTTTGCTTTTCAGTTTGCTTTTAATCTTCATGATTTTATTAGATTTAATATTGATACTTATTACCAAAATAGAAATAAACATCTGCAACATTGCAATGTGTTCAGATTTATTTTAGTTTAATATTTTTGATTTTTGATTATCAGTTTTACACTTTCTATATTCCCATTGTCAAATAAAATTTTCTTGATGTAAATACCTTTATTTAATTTGTTGATTTTATCATCAACATAATTCCCCGATAAGTCGTATATTTTGTATGAAATGGCATTGGCAGATGTTGTTGCAACGTTCGTAAATGTTGATATAGCTCCCATTGTCACATTATCAATATAAACCGGCATATGATCAGCTAAATTTTGACCTGAAAGATTTGTATCTTCAAAATGCGGGAAAATAATAATGGTATTTGGGTTTCCTGTGAATTGCGCTGGGTCAAAAGTGAAAGTTAATTTTTCCCATTGACCAGGAGTGGTGTAGTCAGCATAAATTTCTTGTGAACCAGCTCCCTCGAGCTTCATACCCACTTTGCCACTGACTGGTTTATTAATCATTACACTAAACTCCGGAGTACTGGCAACATTAATATTCTGTCCGCCAATCCCAAGTCCACACCAACTTCTTCCATCTTTGGCTCTTATAAATCGCATCACATTATCAGAAGTATTAATACCCGTTTTGAACAGATTAGGGAAAGGTGAATTTTGAAGTATGTCACTCAAATCACCATTCGGACTCCAGTAGCCATCAGCAAAGAAACCAGGAGCTGTTGGACTTCCAATCTTTTCGTTTCCATTGTAAATAACTGTCGGAATGTTCAAAGCATCATACATCGTAACTTCGTCCCAGTAAGTAACGATATTACCACTAAAGCTTCCCTGATCGTGAGGATGAATGAGCAAAGTAGTTGGATGCCCTGTAAATTGTGCTGGGTCAAAAGTGAAAGTCAATTTTTGCCATTGACCAGGAGTTGTATAATTCTGTGAAACTGTTTGTCCGCCAGCACCATTTATCTCCATTGATACATTGCCTTCGATCGGTTTGTTAATCAGCACGCTGAATTTATTTGTCAATGATATATTTACATTGTAAGAGGAAATATCCAGTCCTGCACCTGCCCATCCTTCTCCGTGTGTATTTCTTATTTGACGAACAACCTTATCTGTAAGATTTACACCCGAAACAATCGGATTGGGCACTCCTTCGTTCATAATGTCCATTTCTCCAGAGACATAAAGTTTCCAACCTTCGCCCTTATGACAATCAGCTCCGTTAGGACCTTCGTCATATCCAGTTCCAAATCCACCACCTATACTCCAACCTCCAGGAATATTAGTTTCTCCATCATAAATTGTTGTTTGGGCATTTGCCACAAATGAGCTTAATATAACTCCAACTAAAATTGTAAAATATTTTTTCATAAAATCTAATTATTTGATTAGTAATTGGTTTGAAATATTTGTGTAAATTTAGAGGTAATAAAAATCATTTTCTATCAATTTTGTTGCAATATCTTGTATTTTTGATCCATTTTTGAAAATATTCTACCTCTGGTTTCAAAAAGTAGCAACTTTATTATTCTTTGAATCAAGAAACTCTTGGTTCAAACGGATTATGATTGAAATATTCCGATGTTTTTGAAAGATCCTCCTCTCCAGGTAAAACTGGTGGAAAAGACTCAAGTGCTAACGATATTTCATTATCTAGCTTAATAAGACTTAATTCAGGTCGAACATAGTGTCTTTTTTGGGTATTCTCAATTTGTGTTTTCATATTGTAGATTTGATTCTGATATGTTTTATTGATTTGAGAATTAATTAAGAATAACTTCTTTAATGGAACTTTGAGCTCCGTTTTTTACAGTAACTAAATATACTCCCGGGGTGAAAGTTGCGCTAATAGTTGTAATGGCTTCAGATATATGTTTGGTTTGCAATTTTTGGCCAACTGCATTATATACAGTTACCAAAGCATCATTTCTAATATCTCCATTACAATTAACCACTATTTGATTATTGTCATTTATATATATTACTGTTTGACTATCATTTGCTTTTTTTATTTTCGTTGCAACAGCTGATGATTTGAATAAGACACTGAAGCGTGTATTTGTTGAAGTTATGCCCGAAGTAAAACCGTAAACCGAACCATCAGTCAACTCTTGTTCAGTATTCAATAAATTATCTCTCAGGAATATCTTTATATTTGAATCAAAATTACTGAATTGAGAAGCTTTTATTGTAAATGAATTCGACTGACCAGTAGTGAATCCAAGTGCTATCTCTTCGTTTGAAGTTACACTGTTCAATCCATTAATAACTAATTGTTCTGAGCCAACTATCGTGTAAATTTCAGGAATAGCTGCATTAGCATTTGACATTTTTGGTGAATCAAAGGAGTCGTAATCGTTTGATGCATTTGCATTAAAGTACACAACTGTTTCGTCACTGTTTGTTCCATTTGAGACTTGTAAACGTAATATCTGTTGGTTAGTCTTAATTGCAGTCGGTGATTTCAGTGGATTAGCTGTTGCACTATGCGAACGCATAGTATTATCAAAAGTAAGTGTTCCACCTCCAGAATTAGCTCTTACCCAAAATGCCTGCATTGGAGGCACTGTACCAGTTCCTTCTGCAGGGGAACCAATTCCTTCACCAGCAGCATTATAAGTGTAGAACGTATATACGTCGGCTGCTTTTGTCCGATACCAAATTGTTGGGAGTGCATTCGCTGAAGTCGCTATTTCTGATGTCCAGTTTACGCTTGAAGGATAAGGATTCCCGACTAAATTAAAACCTTCTTTTGTTTGGCCTGAAGTACGAGTAAGAGCAATAGATTGTAATCCAGTATTTAGTGTTCCGCTGAAAGTAATGGCTCCGTCTGTTTTTGTAGCAGTTGATACATATCCTTTCATAGGTGTAAGAAAAGAACTCTCTGAAGGCCATCCTGCACTTGGCTCATTGTAACTTACTACAGACGTAGCTGAGCTAAATACATTGCATGTAGCTGAATTTACAGGACTTGATACATACCAGTTTCTACCGCTTGTCAGGTATTGGTGAATTTTAGCTGTTGTTGCAGTAAAAGTACCATTATCTACAAAAGTACCCGTTCCATTGACTTCGTCACTAAGTATGTTAATGCATGTTATATTTAGTGTCTTGCCTTTATTTAGTGTTAGCTTTGCTCCTGCATTTAGTGTTAGAATGGAAGTTGTGGCATTTTCTGCTACTGTTACTAAATATCCTTTTTGTATTGTAACCGATGATGCCTCCGATGTAGGGAATGCAGTCGCCGCAACCCAATTGACACTGTCGCACGATGATTCCCAAGTTCCTGCATCACTCCAATATCCTGTTGTTCTTGAACGAAAAAAGTCAGTTGAAACCGTTGAATTATCTCTTAATAAGACGTTATCAATATACATTGGTAAGTGATCAGAAAGATTTACCGTTTTAGTATCTTCAAAGTGAGGAAAAATTATCAGTGTATTCGGATTTTCACTAAAATTACTACTATTGAATGTGAAAGTCAGTCTGGCCCATTGTCCGGGAGTTGTATAATTAGCATAAACTTCTTGAGAACCAGCTCCCTCAAACTTTACTCCAACTCTACCTGAAACGCTTTTTAGAATCATTAAGCTTACTACAGGAGTTGATTTTACATTAATATTTAAACCTCCAAGTCCTATACCACACCAACTTTCACCATCTTTTGCACGCAAAAGTCGTATAACATGATTTGAGGTATTTATACCTGATTTAGATAGGTTAGGGAAAATGTCTGTCTCCAAATTATTCAATGATCCGTTAGGACTCCAATACCCATCTATAAAGAAACCTGAAACTGGATCGTTACCATTATATATTACCGTAGGATTATTCGATGCATCATACATGGTTACTTCATCCCAATATGTGAGGATAGTTTCCGTCAGACCTGTTTGATTGTGTGGAAACACTAATAATGTGGTGGGCGACCCAGAAAAGTTTGAAGCATCAAAGCTAAATTCCATTTTCTGCCATTGACCGGGGGTATTATAGTAGGCTGTGACTTCCTGGCTTCCTGCACCTTCAAGTTTCATTGTAATATTACCTTCAATTTCTTTATAAACTAGTACGCTGAATTTATTTGTCAAATTTATATCCAAATTTAAAGGAGCGATATTTAGTGCAGCACCAGCCCAACCCTCTCCATCTTTAGAACGAACAGTACGAACTACTTTCTCTGTTGTATTTAAACCAGTTGGAAAAGGATTTACTAATCCTTCAGTAAGAAGATCCATTTTCCCTGTAACATTCAATGTCCAGCTAGCACTTGAAGGGCACGAAACACCATTGGGGGGATTTCCTCCTAAATCCCAAAAATCAGGAGTAACAGTTTCTCCATCATAAATAGTTGTTTGTGCATTTGCAATAAATGTATAAAGTAATGCTCCAGCTAAAAAGGTAAAATATTTTCTCATTTCATTAAATTGTTAGGATATTAATTCTGGTGTAAAATCACAAAGCAAAAATAGATTGAGTTAATGCCAATGACTGTCAAATTTGTTGCATCATTGTGTAAATTTGATACAGATTCAAAGTTCATTAATGAAATTGTGGGTATTAATATCCGAATAATTGATTAATTTTATGATAACAGAAGAAAGCTGATATTAGGTGATGAAAAAAGAAGGAGAAACGCACTTAAACTCTGTTAATCAGAGGGAAACCGTTTATCGAATAGATAAGCGGTTTTTTTGTGTTGGCATACAAACACAAAAAAAGCTTTCATTTTTGAAAGCTTTTTTTGGATAAGAATTTTATATACGAATGCTTAACTTCTCAGTTTAGCGTTCAGTCTGGTTTCAATGTTTTGTTGTATCTTACGCATTATTCCGTCAATTACATTGTCGGTCATGGTTTTACTTTCGTCTTGAAGGATAAAACATATCGCGTACGATTTCTTGCCTGCTTCCAGGTTTTTGCCTTCATACACGTCAAAGAGACTTACTTTCTTCAGGAATTTTCTCTCTGTTTCGTAGGCGATTTTTTCAATTTCGTCAAACGTGGTGTTTTTATCGAGCAGGAATGCCAGATCGCGGCGCACTTCCGGATATTTGGGTAGTTCGGAGTATTTAACCGCTGAATTTTTTAGCTCCGAAAGGATATTATTCCAAACCAAGTCGGCATAATATACTTCTGCATTCACATCTGTTCTTTTACGCATTTCGGAATTTACAATTCCGTATGTAGCGAGTAAGGTGCCTTTCGCAGAACTTATCCTCAGCGCTTCGGCGAACAAATCGTCGGTGAATTCTTCGGTTTTTAGCGTACGCAGATTAAAGCCAAAACGCGTTAAAATATTTTGCACGTAAGCTTTCAGTTCGTAGAAACTCGATTTCTGGGTGCCACCTGTCCACGAGTCTGTGAATTTATTACCGGTAATCCACATTCCGAGGTGATATTCTTCCGAGTATGCTTCAAGCGGATTTTCCGGATTTTTGTTTTCATTTTCATAATGATAGCAATTGCCGAATTCATACAGTTTCAGATCGGCATTACGGTAATTAATGTTGCGGGCAATGTTTTCGAGACCACCAAATAATAAAGTCTGACGCATCACATTCAGGTCGGAGCTTAACGGGTTCAATAATTTTACGCTTTCGGTTTCGGGATAAGCTGTAAGGCCGTTGTAGTAACCTCCCTTGGTCAGTGAGTTGTTGAGCACTTCATTGAAACCCTGTGCAGTAAGTTGCTCGGAGATAAGTATCTGCATTTTGTGGCTGTCCGGTTTGGATGCATAGCTCAGTGTCGAAACCAGTTTATCGCCTATTTCAACATTGTTGTATCCGTAGATGCGGAGGATGTCCTCGATTACATCAACGTCACGTTGCACGTCAACGCGATATGCCGGTACTTTCAGCTGAAATTGTTCGTCATTCTCCGATACGATTTCTATTTCCAGTCCGTTCAGGATTTTCGCAATATTATCTCTGCCGATTTTTTTACCGATCAGGCTGTCAATTTTTTCTTTGTTCAGTGTAACATCGAATGGATGTGATTGTACGGGATATTCATCCACGGGTTCGCATGAAATAGTGCCTCCGGCAATTTCCTGAATCAACAGTGCAGCACGTTTCAGGGCAAAGATGGTGATTTCCGGATCGCAACCGCGCTCGAAGCGGAACGAAGCGTCGGTGTTTAGGCCATGGCGGCGGGCAGTCTTGCGGATGCTTACCGGATTGAAGTATGCACTTTCGAGAAATATATTCCGGGTAGCTTCTGTTACGCCGGAATTCAATCCTCCGAAAACACCTCCGATACACATCGGTTCATCACCGTTGCAAATCATCAGATCTTCGACGCTGAGTTTGCGATCCACACCATCAAGGGTAGTGAACCGAGTTCCCTCAGTCAGATTTTTTACGCGCACTTCACCTGCCGTAATTTTATCAGCATCAAAAGCATGGAGCGGTTGTCCCAGCTCGTGCAGAATGAAGTTGGTAATATCTACTATATTATTAATAGGACGGAGTCCGATAGCCAGCAGATTGTCTTTGAGCCAGTTTGGCGATTCAGTCACAGTAACGCCCGAAATGGTGATGGCTGAATATCTTGGGCAGGCAGCCGTGTTTTCAATAACCACCGGGATGGACAGACTTGTATTGTCAACCCTGAAAGTGTCGACCGACGGTTTGGTTAGTTTCACGCTGTCATCAATCAGAGCAAAATATGCAGCCAGATCGCGTGCAACACCATAATGGGATGCCGCGTCAATGCGGTTGGGGGTGATGTCCACTTCAATTAATGTGTCGTCCTTAATACCGAAATAGTCTTTGGCAAGCATACCAGCTTCTGTATCTTCGGGTAAAATCATTATACCGTCGTGATCTGTTCCTATGCCGATTTCATCTTCGGCGCATATCATTCCGAATGATTCAACGCCGCGGATTTTAGACCGTTTGATAGTAAAACACTCGTCGCCGGAGTATAATTTTGTACCAACCGTTGCCACAATAACTTTCTGACCGACAGCCACATTTGGAGCACCACATACAATCTGCAGTGGTTCGGTCTGACCGATGTTAACGGTTGTCACGTGCAGATGGTCCGAATTTCCATGTTTGGCGCAGCTAAGTACTTCACCCACCACTAGACCTTCCAGTCCGCCTTTTACGGTCTGAATTTGCTCCACACTACCAACTTCCAGCCCGATTGAGGTCAGTATTTTCGAAATCTGTTCAGGCGACACATTAATATTAATGTAATTTTTAAGCCAGTTATAAGAAATATTCATACTATATAATATTGTATCAGTTTATCAGAGAGGATAATGGATAAACTTAAATTTGTTTTGATATCCAGTTGTATAAACCGCAAAGATACTGTTTTTTTACTTTTTTGAAAAATGAATAATATTCTAAATGCGAATTATCATTAAAAAAATGCACACTTTTGGTTGTTTTGTGTGTTTTAATTACTTTTGCAGGTCAAAAAATGAGATCATACTCAATATACAGGCTATTAATGAGTTTGTGAAACATATTAAGACAGTTACAACGATTTATTATTTTATAGTAGTTCAGTTATGATTAAAGAAAATTTTATCCGTCTGTACGAGGATGCTTTTCGCCGGAACTGGGAATTGCCCGGCTTTACCGATTATGGCGAAAATCATACCATGACGTATGAACAGATTGCCGTCAGCATTGCAAAATTGCATCTGCTTTTCGAACAATGCGATGTGAAACGGAACGATAAAATAGCTCTGTGCGGTAAAAATAATTCAAATTGGGCTGTCGTATATTTGGGAGCCGTTACATACGGAGCAATCGTTGTGCCGATACTGCAGGATTTTAATCCGAACGATATTCATCATGTCGTTAATCATTCCGAATCAAAATTATTGTTTGTCAGCGATTATATCTGGGAAAATCTTGAAGAAGAAAATTTCATTTCGTTGCAGGCTGTATTTTCTCTGAATGATTACAGGACACTGGTTTTACTCAATCAGCCAGTCCCGACATTGCTCGAAGAAAATGAAAGCAAAGAAAGTATTATTGCACCGCTCAGTAAGACAAAATTGTCCAAACGTCATATTGATGAATTGTTTGCTCATAAATATCCCTACGGTTTCAATAAGGACTCGGTCCGTTATATCGATAAATCCAATTCCGAAATTGTTTCAATTAATTATACATCCGGAACCACCGGGTTTAGCAAGGGAGTTATGACTTCTGGGAATGCATTGGCAGGAAATGTCACTTTTGCCGTCAACACCAAACTCATTGCGCCCGGATTTAATATTGTTGCTTTTTTACCGCTAGCACATGCATACGGCTGTGCTTTTGATTTTTTGGCTTCCACATGTGCCGGTTGTCACATTCATTTTATCGGTCGGACACCATCTCCGAAAATTTTGCTGAAAGCTTTTGCCGAAGTGCGTCCGAATGTGATATTCTGTGTGCCGCTGATTATCGAAAAGATTTATAAAAAGCAAATTCAGCCCCTTCTGGCTCGTCCTTCTGTACGCTGGGTGTTAAGCATCCCGTTTCTTGATCAGCCGGTGCTTGCCCAGATACGTAAAAAACTGGTGGATGCATTCGGAGGTAATTTTTCACAGATTGTGGTTGGAGGAGCTCCGCTGAATGCTGAAGTGGAAGAATTTTTTACAAAAATAAAATTTCCGTTTACGGTTGGTTATGGCATGACCGAATGTGCTCCGTTGATCAGCTATACTGAGGCTAAGGATTTTATTTCCAAATCATCGGGAAAGGTACTGGATGGCATTATGGAGGTGAAAATTGACCGTCCTGATCCAAAAACCGGAGTAGGAGAGATATTTGTACGCGGAGAGAATGTTATGTCTGGTTATTACAAAAACCCTGAAGCAACCGAACAGATACTGGATGCTGACGGCTGGCTTCATACCGGTGATTTGGGTACTGTGGATGCTGATGGTAATGTGTTTATCCGCGGGCGCAACAAAACTATGATTCTGAGTGCTAACGGTCAGAATATCTACCCGGAAGAACTCGAATCGAAACTGAACAACATGCCGTTTGTCATGGAAAGTCTGGTAATTGACAGCAATGGAAAACTGATTGCTCTGGTTTGTCCTGATTATGACGCTGTTGATGCCGAAGGTTTGGATCAGAAAGGGCTGGAAGATGTAATGGAAGAAAACAGAAAATTATTAAATTCACTGGGTGCTGCTTACGAGAGTGTTGCCAAAATCCAACTGTATCCACATGAGTTTGAAAAAACACCTAAAAAAAGCATTAAACGTTACCTTTATACTACAGGATTTTAAACTTTGTAATTAGTTGATATTCATATGATTGGTTGGTGTGAAAAGTTAAAGTAAAAATATTTATAAAAAAAGCGAAAAAATATTTGTCAGAGATTATAAAATTGTAGTAACTTTGCACCGTTTTTGAGACTCAAAGATAAAAAGTTACAATTTATTAGAAAGATGAAAAAAGTATTTTTGTTTATTGCTGTCGCTTTCGCTATTGCAGCTTGTGCTCCTAAACAGGCAGAAGAGCAAAAAGTACAGGAAGATTCAGTGGTGGTAGTTGATACCGTTGCTGCTCCGGCCGATACTACTATCGCAAGCGTTGACAGCGTTGCACCTCAGATGTAAAAAAGGATAAAACCTGCTTACTGTAAGTTTTTGTGTTTTAGAGAAACAAAACTTGAATTTGAAACTGTAAATATTTGTTTTTTATCCGCTTATTAGGCTTTTTTCAAAGAAAATTACCGAAAAGTGAAAAAAAAATAAAAAAAAGTCAGAAATATTAATTGTATATCAAAATAAAGATGTACCTTTGTCACGATTTTGAATTGAACAAAATATCTAACATGTTAAATTTTTAAGAATTAAAACAAAATGAAAAAAGTATTTTTATTTTTTGCCGTAGCTGCAGTATTTGCTGCATGTGCTCCTAAACAAGCTGAACAAACTGAACAAACTATCGATTCAGTTGCTACTGAAGTTGTTGATACCACTGCTGCTGTTGTTGATTCAGCTGCTGCTGTTGTTGATTCAGCTGCTACTGCTGTTGTTAAATAATTTTAGCTATTGCAAAAAATTTATTAAGACATCTGCAAGTCCGTTAGTTTCTAACGGACTTTTTTTTTTGTCAGAATTGTAGTACTTTTGTTGGCTTAGAAGTCGTTGTGTATTATTTCATTGAATGCACGGCTTTTTAATAAAAAATCCAACAAATACAAGATCGAACCATGTTACGAATAGCAATACAATCCAAAGGACGTCTGAATGAAGAATGCATGACCTTATTGAATGAGGCTGGCATTAAACTGGAATGGGGCAAACGACTGCTCCTTGTTCCGGCAAAAAATTTTCCTGTTGAAGTTCTTTTTCTACGCGATGATGACATACCCCAAACTGTAGCCGATGGGGTTGCAGACATCGGTATCGTCGGTGAAAATGAATATGCCGAGAAAAATAAAAAGGTAAACATCGAGAAAAGACTTGGATTTAGTAAATGCCGTTTGTCTCTGGCCATTCCGAAATCGACCGATTATCAGGGACTGAGTTGGTTCGACGGGAAAGTGATTGCCACCTCCTATCCGGTAATACTTGACAATTTCCTGAAACAAAATAATATCTCTGCCGATATACACGTTATTACTGGTTCGGTCGAGATCGCAACCGGAATAGGATTGGCCGACGCTATTTTCGATATAGTCAGTTCCGGCAGTACCCTACTGACCAATCAGTTGCATGAAGTAGAAGTTGTTATGAAATCGGAAGCACTGCTGATTTCAAATCCCGATTTGTCCCCCGAAAAAAGAGACGTTCTTGATGATTTGTTATTCCGTCTGGAAGCTGTACAACTGGCTGATGACAAGAAATATGTACTGATGAATATTCCCACGGCTAATTTGAATCAAATTGTAGAGGTGATTCCCGGTATGCGTAGTCCGACAATCATGCCACTTGCAAAGGAAGGCTGGAGTTCGTTGCATGCCGTGATTGGTGAAAAAGAATTCTGGGATATAATCGGGAAACTGAAAAATCTGGGAGCTGAAGGAATTCTGGTTATTCCAATCGAAAAAATGATTCTATAAAACACCTGAAGATAGAATAATTACGGCCCAGTTTCAGTTTTTTTAACGGGGTACAACTTTATTTACTTTGACAGGAAAATTAAATACGCCATCTTTGCATTACCAATAAATTTAAGTTAAAACGGGTTAACCGGAAAAATAAATTGAATGTATAACAAAAAAGTAGTTTTTGCAATCGCCTTGTTTTTTTCTGCCATTCAGTTGACTGTAAGTCAGAATAATACAAATTCGCCCTACACGCGTTTCGGATATGGAGACGTAACACAAAGTACAGCCACAGAGTTGCGGGGGATGGGGGGCGTTTCGCTCGGTAACAGATCCAAAAATACAATCAATACCGTAAATCCGGCTTCATACAGCAGCGTGGATTCACTCACATTCATGTTTGATATTGCCGGTAGTGCCAGATATTCGATTTTCTCGGATGATGATGGCTCAAATAAAACTTTTAACTCCAACCTGGAGTATCTCACCATGCGTTTTCCCCTTGCGAAATGGCTTGGCTTTAGCGCGGGTCTGACACCGTATTCTTTCGTAGGATATAACTTTAACCAGGTTGACTCCCTACAAATGCCTGTCAGTCAGACACAGGATGCCAAATATATCAATTATTATACTCTTTTCAACGGCGCCGGCGGATTTACCCAGGTTTACGGAGGGTTGTCGGCCAACTTTCTGAACCACATTTCGTTAGGTGTAAATGCTTACTATATGTTTGGGGAGGTAAATAATAACCGGAATCTGGTTTTTTCTTCAACAACTGCCTATCAGTCCGTAGCTTATGCCAATAGCATCAGTGCTAACGATTTTCGGTTTCGCTATGGTATTCAGCTGTATAATACATTTGCAGAAAAGCACGATGTGGTGTTAGGAGCGATTTATGAAGGGAAAACCAAGTTCAATGCCAGGTTCTCGGCAATAGCCAATGATTCGGTTCTTAATTCTGCCAACGGATTTGAACTGCCGCAAACGCTGGGAATTGGATTAAACTACACGTACAACAAGCAACTGACAGTAGGTATTGACGTAACACAGCAGGCGTGGGCAAAAACCTCGTTTATGAACAAAACCGATTCGCTGCTGAATACAACCAAAATAGCTCTCGGAGCTGAATATATTCCTAATCCGGTTGGAAGAAGATATACAGACAGAATACGTTATCGTGTAGGTTTCAATACGGTAAATCCATACTATACAGCAGGAACCACCAAATTACCCAATAATTACACCGTCAGCTTCGGAGTTGGCTTTCCGACAAAAACCTCAAAATCTATCCTGAATGCTTCGATCGAGTACGGCAAAATGGGTTCGCCTCTGTTGAAGGAGAACTATCTGAAACTCACTTTCAGCGCTTCGATAAATGAATTCTGGTTTGTGAAACCAAAATTATAGTGATCTTTTCTCAAAAAAGAATGAAGTTTTCAAAGCAAATAATCATCAATATGACAGCCGCCTTTTGGGTGGTTGTCGTGTTATTTGGCGCTATTTCGTGTCAGAATAAAAAAACAGAGAAGATAGCAGCTGTAAAGGACAGACAGGCAATGCCCGGTCTTCACGCGACCAAAATAACAACTGTAATTTCAGACTCGGGAATCACGCGTTACCGGATCTATACAGATCAGTGGGATGTTTTCGATAAAGCCAAGGAAAAATATTGGGAGTTTCCCAAAGGACTGCATTTCGAGCGTTTTGATGAGAACCTGGTGATCGATGCCAATTTTCACAGCAACTATGCCCGCTACTACGAAGCCAGACAATTATGGGAATTTAAGGGTAAAGTTAAAGCCATCAACATGATGGGTGAGATGTTTGAAAGTGAACGTCTGTACTGGGATCGGGCTCAGGAACTCATATTTTCGGATACATTGGTGAAGATTACACAGCTCACACGCGTTATTTCCGGTTATGGATTTCAGTCGAACCAGTCGATGACCAAGTACAGTTTCCAGGCAACGCTGAAAGGATTGCTGGTTGTTCCAGACGAAAACAGCAATACCGCAGCAATACCGGCAGGTGCCACTCATCCCTGAACCTGATCATTCCACCATGTAAATATTGGCTTTGATATGAAGCCAGCTCCCTTTCCATTCACTATTATTCCAAGCTGAGTCTTTTATTTCGATCAAAAGAGCCTTATTATCGGCTGTTTCGGATATCTCATTTCTGCTCATTACAGGCTGATTTGTATTGTTGGTTTATTTATCTGCTTTCCACAATCAAAGATAAGAATTAAGCACCGTGTGTTTTTATCTGCTTAAATATTTATAAAATCAGGCATCATCCTCTGAATGTTTCTAAAGTTTTTATAGCTTTGTAATCAACATTCTGAATATAAATATTTTGTCAAATAATCAATTAAATAATATTATGGACACTACAGTTAAACTTTATTCTCTGAAACTCAGCAACGCCCGAACCTATCTCTTTGCCGTTCTGTTTATTGCCGGTAATTTACTTTTACCTCAACTGGCACATTTGATACCCGGTGGTGGTCTTATTTTTCTTCCTATTTACTTCTTTACCCTCATCGGGGCATATAAATACGGGATCAATGTTGGTTTGCTCACTGCTGTCCTGTCACCGCTTGTGAATAGTATGTTGTTCGGGATGCCGGTTCTTGCTGTTTTACCCGCGATAATCTTTAAGTCAGCTATCCTTGCCATTGCCGCAGCATTGGCAGCCAGATATTTTGGCAAAGTATCCCTGTGGGGAATTCTGATTGCTATTCTTGCTTATCAGTTTATCGGTACCGGTTTTGAGTGGATACTAACAGGTCAGCTTTCAGTGGCGCTTCAGGATTTCCGCATCGGTTTTCCCGGAATACTTATACAGCTCTTTGGCGGATATTTGCTGCTGAGAACTTTGAAAAAAGTCTGAACGTATGCCCGAGATAAAATCATTCGAAGAAGTGATGGCTCGTTTTCGTGAAATTGAGTTTCATGAACAATTTGATATGATTGTAGCCATAGCCAACGGGGGGGTAGTTCCTGCAGCTATACTCAACCAGCGTTTAAACACCGATTTACAGTTACTTAAAATCAATCTGCGCGATGCCGAGCAGAAGCCCCGTTACGATAATCCGCAGCTCCTTTCGCCTGTCGGTTTTGATTGCAAAGGAAAGACTATTCTGCTTGTGGAGGACCGCATTAAAACCGGTGCAACAGTCAACTTTGCCATCAGCCTGCTGAAGGAAGCCAACGTGGTAAAAACATTTGCAGTAAACGGGAACGCGGATTATGCCCTTTACAACGAAGCGTGTTTTAAATTCCCATGGATTATCTGAAACGAATACTCTTTTTCATTCTCTTCGCTGTACATATTCCGGGAGGAATGCTGGCAGCTGGTTTAAGTGATGTTGATACTGTGCGTCTGGACGAAGTCATCGTTACAGGCTTCGTACCCAAGGTTAATCTGCGAAGCCTGCCCATGAGCATATCGGTTGTCAGCGACCGGCAGATCAGGGACCGGTTACAGTCGTCAGTATTAACTGTTTTGACAGAGGAAGTTCCCGGGCTTCGGAGTGCTGGTCTTAATCGACGGACATCCGCAGTACATGGGTCTGATGGGGCATCCGCTGGCTGACAGCTACCAGTCTATGATGACAGAGAGGGTAGAAGTGGTTCGGGGACCTGCTTCCGTGCTTTACGGATCCAACGCCATGGGCGGAGTGATCAATATTATTACAAAGAAACAGAAACAGGACGGTTCCAGCCTGTCTTTTCAGTCCATGTACGGGAGTTACAATACCCTCGAAACACAGGCAGATGCAGGGATAAAGAGAGGAAAGCTGAGCGGTAATGTCAACCTGGCATATAACCGGTCCGACGGACACCGGGAAGATATGGATTTCGGACAAATGGCTGTTTACGCGAAGGCGGGCTATGAATTATCCGAGCACTGGAGAACCTCCGCTGATATCAACGGAACAAGAACCCTGGCCTCCAATCCCGGGATCGTAAATATCCCTGTTCACGACAATGATGCCGATGTGCGTCGCGCGATGACTTCGCTCGCACTCGAAAATGACTATAAATACACAAGCGGTGGCTTGAGAATGTACTATAATTTCGGCAAACACCTTATCAACGATGGT
>JAFNAU010000249.1 GCA_017860335.1 Bacteroidota bacterium | reverse complement strand
TTTTTGACGGAAAAAATGTAACTTTTGATGCAGGATTTGAATGCGCATCCGGAAGCACATATGAAACTATAATTCATTAGTACAGGAGAAAAAGAACAATTAATAACCACACTATTGAAAATGACTACTAAATAGGCGTTTTCTTTGTTTTGTGGATATACAGTATTGACTACTTGTAGAACATAGCAAAACAAATCGCAAAAAATAGCCACAGCAATTTAGTGTTTATATCTTCAAACACCTTGCAATGGCTTTTATAGCTTTTTGACAATAGTCAGAGCGGTCAAAGTACATTGTTTTTGCACGTTTTGAAAGTACCCTGAAATTTGAAAGAAAAATAATTTATTATGGTGAATTGATTGTTTCGCAATATTTTTATTGAGGACGATATTATTTTATACGAAATTAAAATTCAATACTTCGTAAATGCTATTTACGAAATTATATCATATCCTAATATCATTCAGATTGCTCCTGAAGGAAAAATTATCCACATGGGTAGTACTGATAAAATCCCGGAAATGGATGAGAAACAGAAACGAGCATTTATGTAACAATTTATAGATGAAATTTAAATTTCCCCACTACCGCCAGCTTGATGCCATGGATTGCGGTCCTACCTGCCTGCGCATGATCGCCACACATTACGGACGTGTTTTCTCATTGGAAGGTCTGCGGGAGAAATCCATTTTTACCCGTGAAGGGGTATCCATGCTGGGTATAAGTGAGGCAGCGGAGCAAATAGGGTTTCGAACAACGGGTGTAAAGATTTCATTTGATGATTTAAAAGAAGTTCCTTTGCCTTGTATTGTCCATTGGAACAATATAAAAGAAAAGCGTGGCAAAGAAATCATTTTTGTCGCCGATCCGGCTGCAGGAAGACTAAAGTTCACGCGGGAAGAGTTTTGCCGATGCTGGCTTAGCTCCAAAGATGAAGGAGTAGATGTGGGTGTGGCTTTACTGCTCGATCCTTCACCGGATTTTTATGAACAGGAAGACGAAAAAGAAAATCGCAAAGGGTTCTCATTTTTGTTTTCGTATTTGCGACCCTATAAAAGTTTGGTCATTCAATTGTTTCTGGGGTTACTTTTCGGCAGTTTATTACAGTTGATATTGCCGTTTCTTACACAATCCATTGTCGATTTCGGTATATCGGCTCAGAATATAGGTTATATTTATCTGGTACTGATAGCTCAATTGATACTTACCTTCAGCAGCTCCGCCGTAGGGTTTATCCGTGGCTGGATACTATTGCATCTTGGTACGCGGATTAATATCGCCTTGATATCAGACTTTCTGATTAAGCTTATGCGTTTACCCATGGGGTATTTCGATACCAAAATGGTGGGTGACATTCTGCAGCGCATCAACGACCACACCCGTATCCAAAACTACCTCACAAATTCAAGCCTGAGCATTTTGTTTTCGATGTTTAATATTTTAATCTTCAGCGTTGTATTGCTGCTTTACAGTTTTACAATCTTTGCTATCTTTTTTGTGGGTAGTGCCCTTTATTTCGGGTGGGTATGGCTGTTTATGAAACGCCGTGCTGAGCTGGATCATAAAAGTTTTGCCCAGAATTCGGCCAACCAAAGTAATGTGATACAGTTGGTTACCGGTATGCAGGAAATAAAACTCAATGGATGTGAACAGCAAAAACGCTGGGAGTGGGAGCGGATACAGGCTAAGTTGTTCAGGCTTCGTATCAGAGGGATGGCTCTTACTCAGTATCAGGATTCAGGGGCAGTGCTGATAAACCAGACCAAAAATATTATTATCACGGCTCTGGTTGCCAAATTGGTTATTGATGGACAAATGACACTGGGGATGATGATGGCGGTACAATATATCATCGGGCAGCTGAATGGTCCTGTTGATCAATTAATCTCATTCATACGCGAAACACAGGATGCCAAACTGAGTCTGGAACGTCTGAGCGAAGTGCATGATAAAGAAGATGAAGAAGTGAAAGATGAACAACGTATCCGTGAAATACCAGCGAACAAAGACATTACGCTTCAAAATATCACATTTGGTTATGATGCCACATCTATAGGTGAACCTGTTATTAAAGGGATTCAACTGAATATCCCTGTGGGCAAGCAAACCGCCATAGTCGGAACCAGCGGTAGCGGAAAAACAACCTTGATAAAACTTTTGCTTGGCTTTTATCCTTTGCTAAAAGGAGATATTTTGTTAGGCGAAAATAACCTGAAAAATTATAGTATCCGGGAATGGCGCAAACAATGTGGCGTGGTGATGCAGGATGGATTTATTTTTTCAGATTCTATTGCAAAGAATATTGCTCCCGGAGTGGAGGTTATTGATAAAGAAAGGTTGCTAAACGCTGTAATAACCGCAAATATCAGGGAATTTATAGAAACATTACCGTTGTCGTACAACACTAAAATTGGTAATGAAGGGCATGGGCTGAGTCAGGGACAAAAACAACGGATACTTATTGCGCGTGCAGTATATAAAGATCCGGCTTTTGTATTTCTGGACGAAGCAACTAATGCGCTGGATACAAATAATGAACGAGTAATTATGGATAACCTGCAACAGTTCTTTAATGGACGAACCTCAGTGGTGATTGCCCATCGGCTAAGTACCGTAAGAAATGCAGACCAGATAGTGGTGCTTGAAAAAGGGGAAATTGTGGAAATAGGAACACATAAAGAATTGACTAAGAAACAAGGAGCATATTATCAATTGGTGAAAAATCAATTGGAGTTATAAGTTGATAATGCGTTGATGGGAGAATAAAAGAAATGAAAGAATCAGATAAAATAGAATTACGCAGTGATGAGGTACAGGAGATATTGAGTCGTCCTCCTCATGCACTTATCAGATATGGAGTTTCTATTTTCTGTGGAGTGATAATGGTATTATTTGTGGGTAGTTTCTTTTTTCGCTATCCGGATATCGTACAGGGTGATGTAGTTATTACTACCGAGAATCCACCTCTGTGGCTGGTCGCTAAATCTACTGGAAAAATAAAAGAACTAATGTGCTCTGATAAACAAGAAGTAAAACAGGGAGAAATTCTGGCCGTGATTGAAAACTCAGCGTCAACGGCTGATGTGCAACTGCTGAATCAATTGCTGTCAACAGTACATATTAGTGATTCAAGCTATTATATTCCCAATCTGTTATGGATAAAATCATTTGAGTTGGGTAGCATTCAGTCAAATTTTTCTGCATTTACCAAAGCTGCTATGAATTATGATAATTTTTTGACATTAAACCTAACTACTCAGGAAAAAACTTCCTTACAAAAACAGATATCCAATCGTCAGATTTATGCATCTAATCTTGAGCAACAGTTAGATATGAAGAAAAAAGAATTAATACTTTCAAAATCTGCTTACGAAAGGGATGTGAAATTGTTCAGACAGAAAGTAATTTCTCCATCAGATATGGAGATCTCTGAGCAAGCTTATCTGAACAAGCAACAAGAACTTCAGCAACTTCAAACTTCAATATCATTGCAAAACGTTGAATTTTCACAAATGAAGGAATCGGTAAATAAATTATCCATGCAGTATTTACAAGAGAAACATCAGTTATTCTCCGAATTAAAATCTACTCAACGTGAACTAATCGCTACTATTGAGAACTGGCAACAAACCTATGTGTTGATAGCCTCACAATCGGGCATAGTTAGCTTTAATACATTCTGGAAACGGAATCAATATGTAAATACAGGCGATAAGGTTTTCGCGATAGTCTCACATAAGCCAGGACAATTGATTGGCAAGATAAAAGTGCCGGCATCCGGATCGGGTAAAGTGGCAATAGGGCAAAAAGTAAATATTAAAGTGTCCGGATATCCCTATCTGGAATATGGTCTTCTTCAGGCTAAAACTACTAATATATCGTTAGTGCCGACAAATGATTATTATGTAGTAGAAGTTTCATTTCCTAAGGGATTATGCTCTACCGTGAATAAAGAACTGAAATTTACCGGAGAACTGAGTGGCTCTGCCGAAGTAATTACCGAAAACCGAAGTTTGATGGAACGTATTTT
>JAFNAU010000248.1 GCA_017860335.1 Bacteroidota bacterium | reverse complement strand
TATCTCGAAATTGAGCAGAAACTGGAAGGTGCGAAAAAGTCGCTGAATAAATTTTACAACGAATTCTCTAAACCCATTTACAACAAACTGATAGAACTGGGTTACGAATTCGAATTGAAGGAGAGAATAAAATCCGTTTATTCTGTCTGGAACAAAATGTCAACCCGCAACATTCAGTTTGAAGATGTGTATGATATTCTGGCACTGCGTATCATCTTCAAGCCCAAAGAAGGTATGAATGAGAAAGACCAGTGCTGGATGCTTTATTCAGCCATAACGGCCATTTACAAACCACATCCGGAACGTATCCGAGACTGGGTGAGCACTCCAAAAGCAAACGGTTACGAGTCTCTCCATGTAACGGTGATGGCTCCCGGCGGTCGCTGGGTGGAAATCCAGATCAGAAGTGAACGCATGAATGAAATTGCCGAACGGGGGCTGGCGGCACACTGGAAATACAAAACCGGAGAAGATGATATCTCAGAACTCGATAAATGGCTTAAAACCATAAAAGAACTACTCGAAAATCCGGAGCCGAACGCGATGGATTTCATCGACACCTTCAAACTGAACCTGTTTGCATCCGAGATATTTGTTTTTACCCCGAAAGGTGAAATAAAAACCATAGCCAAGGATGCCACAGCGCTCGACTTTGCCTTCATGCTTCACTCCGACGTAGGTTACCGGAGTATTGCAGCCAAGGTTAATCATAAACTCGTTCCGCTTAATCACAAACTTAGCAGTGGTGACCAGATTGAAATTCTTACTTCCAAAAAACAGGTTCCACAGGCAGAGTGGTTGCAATTTGTCACAACAGCACATGCCAAATCAAAGTTGCGTCAGTATTACAAGAAAGAAGAAAAAAATCTGATTTCGAACGGACAGAAGAAAATTGAAGCCGCACTGGAAGCAATTCTGCTGAAACCGGCAAATGAAAATATCGTAAAACTTCTAAACTATTACAATCTGGAAACCCGATCGGACTTGTACCTACAGGCCGGCCGTGATCTGATTAATCTGGATGAAATTTCAAAAACCATTTTCAAGCCAAAAACCCAAAGTGTTTTTTCGAAAATTCTAAAAAATCCGTTTACCAGCAGTAGCTCAACTGAAAAGAAATCGCCGGAAGTCAAAGAAGAAAAGGATACTCAGAAATTTGATTTCAAGAAAACATATAAGCTGAACGACATGGATGCCGGTAAATCCTACGAACTCGCATCGTGTTGCCATCCAATACCCGGCGATGATGTACTGGGTTATGTTACTGAGCAAAAAATGATACAGGTCCACAAAAGACAATGCTCGGTTGCTGCTGTGATTAAAAGCAACTTTGGTAATCGCATTGTAAATGTGGAATGGGGTCAGCATAAAGCCCTTTTTGCTGAAACCCTCGAAATAAAAGGGATTGATAAAGTGGGTATTGTCATTGAAATATTAAAAGTAATTTCGGAAGGATACAACGTCAACATCAGTAAAATCAACATTGAAAGCAATGCCGGAGTATTTTTAGGACTGTTTGAAGTGATTATCCACGACACAAATGACATTAACAATCTGATAAACAATCTGATAAAGATTAAGGAAATTAATTCAGTACAGCGTATTCAAAAATAATTTTCGCATTCCCGGGATGTTCTCCCTGATTTTAAGTAATTTTGCACCTTGTTTTTCTTTAACCACAGGCATTTCTACCAATGCCTCATGCAGATATTCATATGCAACTTACTAAAAAGCACGGGCACATCGCTTTATTCGGCGCCAATCTCATTTTCGGACTAAACACACCCATTTCCCGCACTATAATACCCGAAATCATTGACCCTTTCTCTCTCACTTTTCTGCGCTTAGCCGGATCAACCCTTTTATTCTGGATAATATCTTTTTTTGTAAAAAAAGAGAAGGTTCCTTTCAAAGACATTGTGATGCTTTTCTTTGCTTCGATTTTCGGAATTGTACTCAATCAGATACCTTACATTACCGGTTTGTCGATGACCTCACCTATTGATGCCTCGTTGGTTACTAGTTTGCTGCCCATTATCACCATGTTGCTGGCTGCACTGATCATCAAGGAGCCAGTTACCTGGCTGAAAGCTATCGGTGTACTGGTGGGAGCTTCAGGAGCATTTATCCTGATTATGAACAGTGCGAATCACCATGGAAAAGGAAGTTTTACCGGCGATTTGATCATCCTTTCTGCAGCTACCTCGTATGCGCTGTATCTTACCATGTTCAAAAAAATCATTTCAAAGTATTCATCCGTAACCGTCATGAAATGGATGTTTCTTTTTGCAACCATCCTATCCTATCCTGTTTTGCATAAATCGGTCATTGAAACCAGTTTTTCATCGCTCAATGGCAGTGTCTGGCTGCGAATTGGATTTATTGTGATATTTGCCACTTTCATTTCTTATCTGTTAATTCCGGTTGGGCAGAAAACCATCCGCCCTACAACACTGAGTATGTATAATTATATGCAGCCAGTTGTAGCTTCGCTGGTTGCTGTGGGGCTGGGTATGGACACTTTTGGATACGAAAAGATCGTTTCCACCGTACTTGTATTTGCCGGAGTTTACATCGTAACTCAAAGTAAATCAAGAGCTCAAATAGAACTGGAAAAATCAGAAAATAAGGCTAAATAGAAATCATATTTCATTTAGTTCGGCAAGAATTGTTGTCTTTTCATAACTTACTGGTTCAGCACTTTCAGGGAAGAATGCTATTTTCCTTTTTCAAAATGACCGTTAGTTTATTTTTTCAAAAACATGAAAAATAAATTACAACAAAATTGCTGCAAAAAGCAGCCTGTACGGTCTTATTGAATAAGCAGTTTTCTTATTATTTTTTAATAAATTCTCCGTATCTTTGCACCTCAAAAAAACGAACTCAAATCACTAAATAAGAACCCGCAAATGACTTTTAAACGTACCACTGTAACTTCTGCCTTGCCCTACGCCAATGGCCCCGTGCATATCGGACATCTGGCCGGCGTGTATGTTCCTGCCGATATTTATGTTCGCTACCTTCGACTGACAGGACATCGTTGACAGATATCATACTATTATCAAAAAATCATTCGAAGAATTTGGTATTTCATTCGATATATATTCACGTACAACATCCAAAACGCACCATCAGCTGGCTTCTGACTTTTTCAGAAAGCTCTATGATGATGGTAAATTCATCGAACAAACCACCGAACAGTATTACGATACCGAGGCACAGCAATTCCTGGCCGACCGTTATATTACCGGAACCTGTCCGCATTGCAGCAACGAAAATGCTTACGGAGATCAGTGTGAAGCCTGCGGTACTTCGCTGAGCGCTACCGACCTGATCAATCCGAAATCGGCTATCAGCGGAAGCATACCTGAAATGCGTGAAACAAAACACTGGTATCTCCCACTTGACCAGTACGAACCCTGGCTGCGTGAATGGATACTTGAGAACCATAAAGAATGGCGCCCGAATGTATACGGACAGTGCAAAAGCTGGCTCGACATGGGACTACAACCACGTGCTGTGAGCCGCGATCTGGACTGGGGAATTCCCGTGCCGGTGGAAGGTGCCGAAGGAAAAGTGCTTTATGTATGGTTTGACGCACCTATTGGCTACATATCCAATACCAAGGAACTGTGCGACGCGCAACCCGAAAAGTTCGGCAGCTGGGAAACCTGGTGGAAAAATCCGGAAACCCGCCTGGTGCATTTTATCGGAAAAGACAACATTGTGTTCCATTGCATTGTGTTCCCATCAATGTTGAAAGCTGACGGAAGCTATATTTTGCCCGACAATGTTCCTTCTAACGAATTTCTGAACCTCGAAAGCGATAAAATATCCACCTCGCGCAACTGGGCGG
>JAFNAU010000071.1 GCA_017860335.1 Bacteroidota bacterium | reverse complement strand
TCAACAAATGGTAGTGCGGATTGATCTGTCCGAATTCACCCAGCGGCGCCTGAAAATCATAGGATTTAACAGGTAAATCGTTGTTATTAGTATATTTGCAGGCTTGTTCTTCATTCAGAGTTGTGTTTTTTCCATCCGGATTATTGCCGCCATGATACATGTAATACCCGGGCAGATTGCTGCCTGAGCCTACACGAACCAACGCCATGGAATACACATCCATCGGTGCAATATTAATACGCCGGTGATAGCTGGTCATCATGCCGCCACCCAGTTCGCAGGTAAAATACGGATATCCGGTGTCGCCGGAGGCATCATTTTCCGATTGCGCGGGAAGCTGCTCGGTAGCTATGACCGTTGAACTCCGGAAGGAACGGAACAGAAAACTTTTTCCGTAATCGCCCGGCATTTCTGCCACCGAACGATCCCAGAAACCATCGGCATAATCTCCATACAAAGGTATTATTTCACCATAAGGTACTGGAGAAGCTAGCTTTGGCCATCCGGTCCGGGTATATAAAGGCACATCAAAACCGAGTTCAACAGCCATTCTTTTCAATGTCATCAGATGTGCACCGTGACCGCGGTACTCATTTTCGAGCTGAATACCAATAACCGGACCACCATCTTTCCACAGTAAGCCATATAATCCTTATTATCACTTCTGAGTTTCAATCCGCTGTTCACAAGCCATTCAGGAAAGCCACCGTTTCTTACTTCACCGTGTGCCCAGGGACCAATCCGCAACACAACCGGCATATTCAGTTCCTTGCAAACTTCCAGAAATTTCCGCAGGTTGCGCTGTCCCTGCCAGTTGTACTCCCCTTTCACTTCTTCGTGATGTATCCAGAATATATAAGTGGACAGGATGTTTATACAGCCAGCTTTCATTTTGAGCAATTCACGTTTCCATTCGGTATCTTTTATGCGGGAAAAATGAATTTCGCCCATCACCGGCAATACCGGTTTGCCATCCATAAGCATATTACTGGCATTTATCATTACAGCTGATCCTGAAGGACTTGCACTACTTCCCATTTTGAAAGTGCTTTCTGAGTATGCTCTCTCGGTTTTATTGATTTTCAGAAAATACCCATTGGGCTTACTTCCTGCCGAAAGCGGCATCCACACAGTCAGGAGCAATAAAATTACAGTTGTTATTGCGCTAATCTGTTTCATTTCGGGGAATTTAATGTTACGTAAAGATAATCTTTAAATTCGAAGCCACGAAACGTAACCGTTACGTCCACTTTTGTTTTTTTACCTGCAGGAATATCTTTGGTAGTCAGGTAGCGCAGATGTTCATTACCACCGACCGACCAGTGATAAGTATCATAAATGACACCCGCATCAAGCATCACATGATCATCATTCACCACCAACTCCTTCTGAGGAAAACATTTACCCAGATCGCTTCCAAAATAAAAACCTGGCTGCGTTGGTTGATTGTAGGCTACATTTTGGGTTGCCATGCTTATTCTGTACACCGGATCTTCGGAAAAGCTATGAAAGCGATACGAAGTTTCGCAGGGAGTAAGATAAATACGCAGATTTTTACTGTCGCGAGTCCTGAAAATCACTTCTTCGCGCCAGTCACCAAATATATCGGCCTGAAGGCATGGATTGGATTTCGTGCCGTTATTTCGGACACAGTCATAATTATTGAATAGCGGTTCTGCAAATCCTGTTTCAGGATTGTACTTCGAAATACGTGTTCCGTCAAGCAGTTCGCGTGACAAATCGCCATCCCACCAGCAGGCCATATTGATTGAAACGCCACGTGTGGTTGGATTTATCACTTCACCCCGGATGTTTCGTATCCCTTCGGAAGCTATCGACCACATTTCCACACCTTTATGATTTGGATCAATATCGGCAGCCATACAACGCCCTACATCGATATCACTTTTAACCTGAAAAATAATTTTTCCCGTTTCTGCATCCCTGAAGGAGGAACCATCGCGTCTGTTTTCGTGACAATCCCAAACCTGGAGTTTTCGGCTCGAAGGATCAAAAGCAGTCATGTGTAAGGCATCGCCATGACCCATACCGGTTGAGTACAATCCTTTACCGGTATTATCAATGACACAGGCTCCGTAAACGATTTCATCACAGCCATCGTCGTCCACATCACCAATTCTGAGATTATGATTACCCTGTCCGGTATAGGCTTCATTGCCCGGCGTGTCCGTGTCGAAAACCCACCGGCTGGTGAGTTTACCGTTACGCCAGTCGAACGCGGCCAAAACTGAACGCGTGTAATATCCTCTGCACATAACCACGCTGGGATATTCACCGTCGAGATAAGCCACCCCGGCCAGAAAACGATCCGAGCGGTTAGCTTCAACATCTCCCCAGTTACTCAAATCGCCCCGAGGCGGAATATAATCGATTGTTTGCAAGGCTTTTCCGGTCAGTCCTTCGAAAACGGTCAGATATTCGGAACCGGTCAGAATTCGTCCGGCTTCATTCCTGTGGTCTGCGTTTTTATCTCCGATCACATTACCCTGTCCATCACGCGTTCCATCTCCGGTTTTTACTACCATTTCAGCTTTATTGTCACCATCCAGATCGTACACCATGAATTGCGTATAATGTGCTCCTGCCCTGATGTTTTTACCCAAATCGATTCGCCAGAGTTTTTTACCATTCAACTTATAACAATCGAAATAAACATTACCGGTATAGCCATCATGAGCATTATCGTGAGCATTGGAGGAATCCCATTTCAATATAATTTCATACTCGCCATCTCCATCCACATCTCCGACAGAGGCATCGTTTGCTGAATAAAAATACGGTTGTCCCGACGGGCTGATATTGCCTGGCGGCACATCGAGCGGAATATTGATATAATCGGGTGAATTTTCAGCTATTTCGTACGAGCAGGTTTCGTTGATGGTTCTTTCAGCAGGATTGGAAGCTTTGATTTCATAGGTCATTTTACCCGGAGCAGCTTTCAAATCCTTGTAATATGTAGTATTCGAAACGGGCATATTGTTGATTTTCATTCCATTCCGGTACACATCGAATGTTGTGCCCGTTTGGTCTGTCGATAAATAGCGCCAGCTGATATTAACGGTACTGTCGTTTTCACGCACAGCCACCATTCCGCGGTTTAATTTCTCCCTTTTCAGTTTTGAGAAATCATATCCGGGTTTGAGAGTTTTGTAAATCAGTTCGGCAATAACCTGATGACCCGCATCATTCGGATGAAGAAAATCGGCATAATATTCGGGTTTTCCTGTAAGCGGAGTATTCAAATCTATGATACGCAAGCTTTTGTTTTTAGCTACCCGTCGGATAATGGGGATAATTTCATCAGTTATGACTTTGGGCTGGTGTTTCCAGCGTGTATTTGGCACAACCGGAATGGGAAGACAGAGATAGACTGTCGGTTTTGAAGGCAGGCCGAGAAACTCATCACACAACCACGACAAGTCTTTTTCAAAATTTGCAGCAAACGTACCCGTATTCCATACCGCGGGCTGTGAATCATTCGTACCAAGAGCAATTGTCACGATATCCGGCTGAAATTCCTTCGCTTTTGTAAATGCTTCGAGACCTTCATAAGGTTTATAAGTACCCCGGCAGGCTGTTGCACCGCTTACTCCAAAATTTACAACCTCGTAAGCATCACCAAGCATATCTCTTAAAATGCCCACGTATCCTTTGTTTACTCTGTCGGATGCACAAGCGCCTTCGGTGATGCTGTTGCCCACGCAGGCTATCTTTATTTTGTTGAACGGAGCATATTTCCGGTACAGAGACCTGTCCTGTGCAACTACAGCAGTAAAAGCACAAAGGACAAACAATGCTAGTATCCAGATTTTTTTCATTGTAAATGAGATTAATGGTGAAAATATATATTGCCGGGTTCATTAAACGGTCAAAAACAGGTATTATAATCTGTTAGAGTGGCAATAAAAACAACTAAAATGTTTTCTTTTTTATATTCAAATTTTACTTGGTTTTTTTAATGAAAACAGCTATTTTGCGGTTCGGAATGGCATCACGGGCAGTCCTTCTTTATTACACAAATTTGGCATAGCCCGTTCGTTCCACGCAAAGCGCACCATCGCAGGTTGCTTTACTTCTTCAGCCCAAACTACCACCGTTTTTCCTTTAATTTCTGCTTTCGCGGGCACAAAATTTCCATCTGCACCGGCAATGGTAAACCAGGACAAAGCCTCACCGTCTTTACTTATTAATCCGCTTCCAATATTATTAAATGAAAGTATTATTTTTCCGTCCTTTATCTTCATCGATTTATAACCCGGCGACTGATAAATAACTTTTTTATTGTAATCTTTCGCCAACGCCCACAATGAAAGCCGGCGGGCAACTTCCCACTTGTATGAAGGATGAATATCCGACAGTTTATCCACCAGATCAGTTGTCACCGCCATTCCGGTGCGGGGTGCGGAGAGAAAACTGCTCTGAGCTTCCCAAAATTCGGGCAGCAATTCCGGTGTGTGCTGTATTTTATCATTGGTACGCTTTGAATATAAATAAGGAGCTATCTGAACGTAGTAAAAAGGCATTTTGGGATTTCGGAAGAGCGAGCGGTATGTTTCGAGCAACACTTTCATCTTTTCGGGATAAGTTGCCTGATCTTCGGTCATACAATTGGTTTCGCCCTGATACCAAAGCATTCCTTTAACCGAAAAAGGCACAATAGGTTGTAACATACTGTGGAATTTTGTACCGGCTACACGCCCGTTTATTTTTTTATTGTTCGGGTCTATCTGACCGGCAAAAACCGGTGATTTTTCGTACACCCACGCAGGTGTCCATTCCTCAATCATGGTTCCACCCCACGAAGATGAAATTATTCCTACCGGCACATTCGTTTCTTCATAAATATACTTTCCGAAAAAATAGCCAATAGCAGAAACATTGCGCAGAACACTATCGTTTGATATTATCCAGCCAACTGATTTTATGTCTTTTGTATCGGTTTGTTTTTCGGCATATAGGTAGCGGATTTTATCCGGTTTGGGTTTTGACAGTTCCTCCAAAGCCACATTTTCGCCACAGACAGGAGTTGAATACTTCTTCAATCTGTAATCGAAAGGATATTCCATGTTGGACTGACCGGAACACAACCAAACATCACCCACTAAAATATTCGTCAGCGTTATTTTGTTCTTTCCTGAAATGATCATATCTGTCGGTTTAGCATTCATTCTCAGCGGCTTAAACGTCACCTCCCATTTTCCATCTGCGTCGGTAACGGCAGAAACGGTTTGTCCGGCAAAACTCACGGTTACTTTTTCACCGGTTTCCGCTTTTCCCCAAACGGGAACTTTAGTATCGCGCTGTAACACCATATTTGATGAAATGACTTTCGGAAGCGTTACATCTGCATTTGTATTGAAACAAAAGAGCGTGAACAATAAAAAAACAATGATTATGTGTCTTGAGTTCATGGCTTTAACGAATTAATTTTGATCGTAATTGTTATAAAGCGGGGTAAACGGATTTTCGTTTCCAATGCTCCGGATAAGGATGCAGGGATGGTTTTTACCACGTTTAACGGTGGGCGTGTTTTGAAATAAGAACAAAGAAAACAGCCCGGAGTATCTCAGGATGGAAAAAGTGTGTTTCATTTTTGGCAGAATAAGGTAATCATCCGTTCCGGACTAAGAATTAGCATTTGGCCTTACGGACTATTCATCACCACAAAAATAATCCTTTTGGAATAAAGAAAGGTTACAAAAATGATTTATAGACTGCTTTATTTGATAAAAACAGGAATTGCTGCTATCGCCGGGATTTAGTTTTTCTCTTTCAACGGATTTGTTTCGATCAGTTCTCCGTTTATTCTCAAATTGTCAAATTTCACATTTTCAACCATCCCGATAAACTTGTTGCCCGATTTCACACCGTTAAAGCTGCAATTCCGGACGAAAATATTACGTACGCAGGTGGTATCGGGCAGTGCATCGATACTAACTCCATACTGGCTTTTCTGCGAACGGATGCTTTCCAGACTGATATTCCGCACTACAGGATGAAAACCTCTTTCTCCAATCTCACGGGGTTCGTACAGCAAACTGATGTGCAGTACAGCTTCCTTGCATTCGCCAACCTCAATATTACGGACATAAATATTTTCGATTATCCCACCACGTAACATATTGGTTTTAATGCGAATAACGCGGTCGAGCAGCGGGCTGTTCATCCTGCAGTTTTCTACGAACAGGTTCTTGTATCCGCCTGAAATTTCACTTCCAATCACGACTCCACCGTGCCCGTTTTTCATTTCACAATTTCTGACAATGATATTCTCGCTTGGTTGCGACCACAGACGACCGTCGTTGTTGCGACCCGATTTAATCGCGATGCAATCATCACCTGTGCTGAAAAAGCAGTTTTCGATCAGAACATTGGAGCAGGCTTCCGGATCACATCCATCGCCGTTCGGTCCGTCATTTTCAACTCGTACTCCTCTCACAGTCACATTGTTGCACATCAGAGGATGAATAACCCAAAACGGCGATCTCAGGATTTTCACTCCTTCAATCAACACATTATTACATAAATATAAATTAATCATCTGGGGTCTCATACCGTCATTCTCATTCATTATGCGCATCGAAACGGGGACTTTGTCGTTGTTCCACTGCATCAGTTTCGGACGGCCTGTTCTTTGTGATATATCTCCCTCTTTCCAGCCAAAAGAAGCAGCGCCACACTTTTTCCACCAGTTTTCGTTGGAAGATGCTCCATCCAGCGTTCCCTTGCCGGTAATAGCAATGTTGGTTTCGCCGTAGGCATAAATAAGTGGCTGAAGGTTATAGCAATCCATGCCTTCCCAGCGGGTAAGCACAACCGGAAAATACTTCGGATTGGTAGTAAAAAGTAAGGTCGCGCCTTCCTGAACGTGAAGATTAACGTTACTTTTCAGTGTCAGCGGGGCAGTAAACCAAACTCCGGCAGGCACAATCACTGAACCTCCGCCATACAGGCTGCATGTGGCAATCGCCCGGTTGATGGCTTCGGTATTGAGCACAGTGGTATCGTTGGCTATGGCTCCGAAATCGCGTATATCAAACTGAGCTTTTCGAAACACCGGAGCCTTTATATTCTTCTGAATGGCAGGGTATATCTTTTTCCAGGCAACAGCCTGATCCTGAGCATTAACAAGCGTTGCTGAAAGCAAGAGTAAAACAAAAATAATATCTCTTCTCATCGTGTTATCGTATTAAATTGTCCGTTTATAATTTCTCTCCGGGAAATTTATGAATTGTTTATACTGAATAATTACCTCAAAAATCTGGTAATTCAGGCTTTTTACGGCATTTTTTTCAATCCTTCCCATTTCACATTCCAGCGACCGTCTTTCGGAAAACCGGGATTTTCACCTTTACTGCCGTCCCATCCGGCGCACATCATGGCTACAGCTGTAAGCAATCCGCCATTTCCGGGCAGATACACGCGCAACCGCGCATCCTGATAATTGTGACCGTTGACTAAATAAGTATTTGTCCGTTTATCCATCAGCAGCGCACCGACTGCTTTTTCCGGTTCGCCCAATCGTGCCGCGTTCATGGCCGTCATCGGATAATCCCAGCCCCAGGTTTTATCCCAGTTCCAGTGATCCCAAATCCAGTGAAGTGTATTTTTCATGTATCCGGTATTTATCAGCCTGTTTGCCGGTAAAATCCCGAGAGCGCCAAGTACCGCCATGTGGTCGGATGTAAAACGGATGTCGTTATAAGTTTCAGGAGCTGTTTCGGCAGCCAGATACAGGCCATTGGCGTTACTTGTCAGCGGTGAAAGTTTGGTTATCAGTTCATCCCACTCAGCTTTGCGCTTTTCGCCCGTTCGTTCCCTCCATTTTTGCGCCACATTCATGGCAAAATACCAGTATGAAAGTTCAAACGGTGGATTGACAGTTTCGGAGGCACGCAGGGTTTCCTGAGCCGGAATAATGCCTTTCAACACAAAGCGGTCTTTTTCCTTTTCATAATCAGCAAAAGAATACATAAACACGGCCGTTTCGTCCACCAGTTTACCGTATTTTTTCAGAATTTCGGGCGACGGATGACTGCGATAAATCAATTCTGCCATGTAAATGATGTGAGGTTGCTGCCAGATAAGAAAACTACCCACACCGGAAGGAGCTTCTGAAGCTGTCGGATCGGTCATTTTCATCCAACGGACACCTTCAAATCCCTGTCTTTTCGCTATTTCGCGGGCTACAGGTTCGGCAGTTTTGTACCAGTCGAGTGTTTTTTCGAGCATCTCCGGCCTGTTCCACAACGCAAACTGAGCCTGATGCCACCAGATCATTTCAAGATGAAATTTTCCGTACCAGGAGTTATACGTCAGCCCGGTTTCCTGAGGTGGAGTTGTGCCTGAACATTGTACGGCCAGCAGATACTGGCTTAGCACCACCCTTCGCTCCAGTTCTTTGGCTCTAGGATCGGTACATTCCGAAAAATCAACGGCTGCACCATCTTTCCAGAAAAGGTTCCAAAACTTCGCGACAGCAGCAAATGTTTGTTCCGTCTCCGGGTTGGAATTTTCAGGCTGCACAGTAGTAAACCGGCAAGTAAAACTCAACTCATTGCCATCCGACTGAAGAACAAAATAATTCTTCGCTTTTTCAACGAGCCGGGCTTCATTTTCCCACGTTATATTCACAAAATAAACCGTACTGTCCAGTTGCCGTTTTATCAGCGCCGAATTTTCGGTTTTCCGAACAATAACTGAACTGTGTTTATCAGAAGCATTCCAGTTACAAGCATCGTCGGTGTGCGCCCCGGTCGGGTATGGAAACTGAATTTTGATGGCAGGTTTTTCACCCCGGGTACTCACTCTTGCAGCTATCTGATCTGCTTGAGGGTGTGTAGCCGTTTGTACTTCATACACCGTATTTTTTACCTCAAACCGGCTTCTGATTACTCCGTTCCATAAATCCAGTGTCTGTACTGGATTTATTATATCAGCCAGCGCAGCACCTTCCAGCTCAAGTCCCACTATTCCCAGATGCAGCCTGTGCGGATTGGCTCTGAAGTAGTCAGCCGCTTCCTGCTGCCGTCCTTTTTCACCAAACTGAATAGCGTAAGGCTCCATTTTCCCTCTCCCAAAATCAAAGTTTTTCAGTGCTTCGGCCGGTTTGTACCCGTTCACATTGGGGAAGCTGTGCCATCCCCATTGACTTTGAGTGCCCAGGGGCATTCCCTTGCTGTAATCTTTCTGGAAAGTTTGCAGCCCGGTAATATCGACCGTACAGGCAAATTCGCCATTTCCAACAGTCAGAGCGCCAAGCGTATCAACTGCCGTAAGCCGTGGATTATTTCTCGAAACCAGCTTGTATCTGTCAATAGACGATTTACCGCTTACTCCG
>JAFNAU010000247.1 GCA_017860335.1 Bacteroidota bacterium | reverse complement strand
GGCAAATAAGATACGTCAACGGAATTTGTCACGTTAAGATTAAGCATTTTTTTTCCTTCACAATTGAAAATTTCGATATTCTTATCTGCACTGCCTGTAAAATTTAGTTTATCGCTGACCGGATCGGGATAAAAGAGCAAGGGTTTTACAGGCAAAACATCCACCGGAGTTTGTTGCAGATACTCAAATGCTCCTAAATCGGGGGCAGCTCCCGAATAAGCGAAACCCAAATTCTGTCCTTTGTCAATCAGGTCGCTCGAAGGTTGCAAACGAAGAAAATCCGTATCGGGCAGACTGCCATCGGCCAGCCGTGGAGCTACAAGCAATGTCTCATCGAGGCTGACAAAATCATTACCATTAACGGTAATTCCGCTGCCGGGAGTAAACGAATTGTACAGCATATCCGAAGTGCCGATATTCAGCGTATCGCGATAAGAAGAGTATTTGTACGAAACATTGTTGCGTAGTTTATGCCTGAGACCCGGACAATCGAGCGTAGTATCATTGCCGGTAAAGGAACTTTTGGTTATTTTCTGGCTCAGCATGTTGTAATTGGTCGCATTCCTGAAGGCGGTATTATTGTAGAACAATATTTCCTTCTCAACGTGATGATTGGCATAAAAGCCATTTGCCTTGTTTCGGTAAGCCACACAAAACCTGACAAGATGTGAAGGTATGGGATTCGGAAGCTTCGAAACTACAGGAGCCTGTCCGTAACCTCCGGTTTTAAAGCCATTGCCATCGCCCAGACTTGTAAATGACGAATTGTAGCCGTTGTAAAATGCCCAGCATTTATCAAACACCACCGTTTCGTACGCGTTGATGCAGTCATAACCGTCATCGCTGTTGAACCAGGCACGACAACCACGAATTACATTGCCGGTAGAACCTTTGGAAGGATGAAAGCCGAAACCATCCACATTACTTCCTTTTTTTGTTTCCGACACATTGTCCCAGTTGCGGTAGGCATCGCAATTCAGCACCAGATTGTTCGAACCGCTTTGGAGGTAAAATCCGATACCCATACCATCGTGCATACTTAGATTTTCGTATATATTGTAGCTTCCCTGATTTCGGAAACATTCCGATTGCGTGTGAGTGGTGATGGTTACCTGCATTCCAGTCACTTCCAGCCCTTTCAGATGGATATATGAACCGGTAACAAAAAATGCCGTAACCCGATAACCGGCAGGTTTTACAGCCGAAAAATCAAATACCGGCTTTTCACCGGGATATGCCCAGTAATAAATTCTTTTTGAAGCAGAGGTACCGCTTTTATTCAGATTATTCATAACAGCGTACGGCCCGAGAGTTACATATGCAGAGATGTTTGAATTTGTCATGATGTAAGATCCGCCTCTGATATATACGGTATCACCTCCCACTGCTACTGTCTGCGCTTTCATAATCGTAGCGTAAGGTTCTGTTATTGATCCGGTTTATTAATAAAATCTCAATTATTATCAGTAGCATAAACTTTAAAGTTCCCGTACAACGATTTTCTTGTTGACATTTGTCTTAAACCAATTCTGCCATTATTTACAGGAGGAAAATTTTCAGTAGAAAAAAAGAAATATCGGTTATGGTTTTCATTATTTACTTTCATCAAAACTATATCGTTGTATTTTATAAAAGTTATCCGGTATTTTTTATTCGGCTGAAAGACCATTGGTGAAAGATATTCCGGTTGTAAATCGGTATCTGCTAAACCGTTTTTATTTTCTGGCAGATATCTTCGTCCTCTGATGTATTCTATGTTTTTATTGTAATTTTCATCATTTTCATACGCTGCGTAACTAATGTGCAATGCATTAATGTGGTTAAAATAAGTACTCATTGCTGGAATTTTTCTCAAATCATTCCACAGCGAAATATCTTTATCGTAAGGCGCATTTCCTTCTCCTTGTGCCTGAATGTAAATGATATTTACAAAACGATTTACGGAATCTAAACGGGTAAAATCATATTCGATTTTCACATTTCTACTGAAACTTTTTTTAGTCCAAAGTACAGCGTGGTCGGCATCTGATACCGGTGTGACGCCTGCATTAAAAATCATTCCTGAACTTGAATTTATAATTTTTGCCTTTTCGCCATCCAAAAACCATTTGTCCTTCCAATCTTTTGTGCAATCATCACTCATTTCTTCCTTCCAGTCTAATTTTTCAAGTTTCGAGTAGAGCTTTTCCATCGTTTCATCATTATCAGAACCAAAATAATAACCGGATTGGATAGGTTGATTATAACCAACATTCTGTGTTTCTACACTATGTCGGTAAATTATATCTTGTAAAAAAGTTGGGAAACGATACGCCGTTGGATAAGGCGTTATGTAAATTCTGATTTCATTATTATCTGCCGAACGCCAGATGACCTCCTCACGCCAATCTCCTAAAATATCTGCGACCAAACACGGATTTGCTTTTGTTCCGTTGTTTGATAGTATTCCTTTGTCTTTTCCATCGAACAAAACAGAGGTGTTATTTCCTGTCCATTTTGTGATTTTTGTTCCATCTAGCAATTCCCTATTTAAATCTCCATCCCACCAAACTGCCATATTTATTGAAGGAGTATTATTCGAAATTTTTTCTCCTTTACACGAAAGAAGTCCGCCTGATTGCGACGACCAAATTTCACAGCCCTCATATCGTGGGTCAATGTCGGCGCACATACATCTTCCAACATCCGAAGTTGATGGAATTCTAACCAACAATTCACCTGTTTTAGCATCACTAAGACTGGAACCCGCTTCATTCGGAGCAAATTCGTGGCAATCCCATACTTCCAATCCCGGACGGGAAGGATCAATATCCGTTAAATGCAAAGCATCGCCATGCCCTAATTTTGTTGAGTATAGAGGTTTTCCATTGTCATCAATTGCACAAGCTCCGTAAATTATTTCATCTTTTCCGTCGCCATCCACATCACCAATTCGGATATTGTGATTTCCCTGTCCTTCATAGTCTTTTAATTTACTATCCTTTGATGTGTCAAATGTCCACAATCTGTTAAGTTTTCCATTTCTGAAAGTCCAGGTTTCCATCACGGTTTTTGCCATATAACCGCGTGCCCAAAATATACACGGCAAATTTCCATCGAAATAACCAATAGCACCCAATTGTCTGTCCATTCGGTTGGCGTAGTTATCGCCCCAATCTTCTGATTTTCCACGTTCAATGTACGGTCCTCTTGCTAATTCCTTGCCTGAAGTTCCCTCAACGACAGAAAAGAATTCGGGTCCGGTTACAATTTTACCAAACAAACGCGATTTTTCGTCTCTATTTATGTAATCCGTTATTCCATCGTTATTTTCATCGCCAATAATTTTTCCATCGCCAAACGTTGTTCCTTCACTGGATTTTATTGCCACCTCGCATTTTCCATCTCCATCAAAATCGGCGACCAGAAACTGAAAATATTGTGCTCCCTGTCTGACATTTGGCCCGATATTTATTTGCCACAACCGTTTCCCGTTTAATTTATAGGCTTCCAGAATATTACCTTCGGGGCATAAACCGGATTGAGAACAGGCATAAAATGCTCCCACTCTTTTTAATACAATTTCCAGTTCTCCATCACCATCCAAATCGCCAGCTGAAGCATCATTGGGTTGAAATAATTCGGCATCTTTAAATTTTAACGGAACAAGCGGAATAGAAATATACGGAGTTTTTGCTTTTTCAGCGGTTAGTAAATAAGTGGCAACAAGTATATCTTTGTTTTTTTTATTATGAACAAACAATTGATATTCATTGTCTTCGGAGGTATTTACGTTCTTATCAGTAAAATAAGTAGAAAACCACAAAGGTGATTTGTTCAGTTTGACACGTTTTTCTGAGGTTTTTCGATATAAATCAAAACTGATATCGGAAGCATCTTCTTTAAAAAGACGCCAGGTAACAGAAACCTCACCATTTCCTGAATGAATTGCAACGAGGCCTCTGTTCATCTTTTCAATTTGTTTGATATTATAATTTGGAATTTTTACATCGCCCCAAATATATCCTGCAAATAAAAGATTTATGAATAATATGAAAACTTTTTTCTTCATTTATTAAACGAGGTTCAAAATCTCTTTAGCAAATCCTTATCTGATTGTTTATCTCTCTTTTATCATTAATAAAAATCCCTCCAAATCTTACCGATAGATCATCATATAATTTTATTTTTTTATCAATTTATTGGAGTATATTATCGTGTTGTTGCTGTATAAACAAATCAGATAAGTTCCTTTTTGAAGATTTCTGCAATCTAAACTGATTTTGTTTGTTTCTGTAAATGCTTGATGATTAATTGTTTTTCCACTGAAGTCCATCACTTTCAGTGTAATTTCCCTGAATTTCTCCGGCAATCTGATGGCAGTAAAAGTATTTGCAGGATTTGGCGATATTTTTATTAAATCCTGATAAGGATTTTCAATCCCGTTTGCATCCGAAACCACCTTCAAAACTCCGTTGCTGAAAATCCATTTCAAGCCATCTGCGGGTTTTGCAGGGATAATTTCGCTATAGCTACCAGAAAAAGATGTACCTGAAAAGAGTATAAACTGGTCGCCATCTTTTAATGCCTGAGCTGTGGTATTTTTTATGTTCAATTTTCCACCAAAAACCACAGCCCCGCTTGAAGCAATTTTATCCGAGGTCATTGTTGTTGGGTTGATTTCCATATTTGTCTGACTTCCTGCATTCAGCGTAAGCGGACCTA
>JAFNAU010000070.1 GCA_017860335.1 Bacteroidota bacterium | reverse complement strand
TTGAATTTGTTTCCCAGTTCGAAAGTTTGTTCGCTGAAGATTCCCTGAACAAATTGCCGGGTGCTAATCTCGGGGAGAAATGAAATATACCATTCGATGGTATCGGAAAGAATTTGCATGTTGTTACCCACGACTTTATATTGAGGAATATGCAGGCGCGAATAGGTGAAAAGTTTGAATTGTTTCCTTTCGGACTGATACCCGTTGTCGTGCAGCCAGGCTGCAAAAGCAGCATCCGATCTCGCCATAATCTTATATATCAGAGCCGAACATTCATATTGGTAGTTGAAAGGAAGAATGTCTCCATACCTTTGTTTGTTGATATGCAATTGTAACTTGAACCTCATAAGCAACTAATATATAATGATTTAAAAATATCTCCGTAAATCTAAAAATCGCCGATAAATCTTTCAACCGTAAAAATATAGATTTTTATGCACTTGTTATGTCTTTTACATTAATATTTATTTAATTTCGTTATTTGACTATGTTTGAATAGAAAAGAATAATATTAGCCATCAGATTTCATACTTTCATGAAAGTATTTGGTAAATGTGATTTTTCAGAAATCAGGCCGATTAACTCTTCAAACCTGTATTTTGAAAAGATAGAAAGGGTTTTTGACTGTTTATGAAAAAAAACAGATACATATCTTTTTTTGAGAAGAAATACAATCAGGATTTCGAGTCATGATTTTATTTTTCTTAAAACACTTTTAAATATTTATATTATTTACTATGTTTGCAAAATATAAAATTCAGCTATCTTTGTTTTAAATTGAAAATTCGATTATATATAAAAACCTGATAATTCAAAAAATATGACGGCAAAAGATAAGTTTTTAAATCTGGAAAAAAACACAAAAAACAACCTGATCAAAAAAGAAATTATCAGTTATTTTCTGAATAACGGCAAAACAACGATTTCTGAACTTGCCAAAGAACTTGATTTAAGTGTTCCTACTGTCACCAAACTTATAAACGGCATGAGTGAAGACGGTCTGATATCTGACTACGGTAAGATTCCGACGCCAGAAGGCAGACATCCCAATTATTACGGAATGAATCCCACTTCAGCATATTTTATGGGCATTGAAATGACCCACCAATATTTAAATATGGCACTGATGGATTTTAACGGCGATGTGGTCAAGACAAAATTTGGCATACCATATACCTATGAAAATAAACTGGAATCGCTGGACGAGCTATGTAGCAAAATTGAGGAGTTTATCAACGAGGAAACACACGAAATCAGAGAAAATATCTTTAATATCAATCTGAATATATCCGGAAGAGTAAATCCTGAATCAGGATACAGCTACAGCAGTTTTTACTTTAGCGAAGAGCCTATCAGCAGCATACTTTCCAGAAAACTCAATCGCGGTGTTGGCATCGACAACGACACACGGGGAATGGCTTACGGCGAATACATGAAAGGAATGGTGAAAGGACAAAAAAACGTACTTTTCATCAATTACAGTTGGGGCTTGGGTATTGGTATCATCATTGACGGTAAACCTTACTATGGGAAATCGGGATTTTCCGGTGAATTTGGTCATTTCCCGGCTTTCGAAAATGAAATCATCTGCCATTGTGGAAAAAAAGGTTGTCTTGAAACTGAAGCATCAGGTCGTGCCATATACAGGGAGGTGCTTGAAAGAATCAAAAACGGAGAAACCTCTATTCTTTCCGATCAGGTCAAAGACATTAAAAACCTGAAGCTATCGGATATCATAAAAGCTACGAATCAGGAAGACACCCTGTGCATTGAAGTGGTGGAAGAAGTGAGTGCAAAATTAGGCAGATACATAGCAGGGCTTATCAATATCTTCAACCCGGAACTGGTAATAATCGGTGGTCAGATGGCTGAAACAGACGGCTTCGTACTGATGCCAATCCGTAGCGCAATCAGAAAATACTCACTAAATCTTGTAAACAAAGACTCTCAGATTGAACTTTCAAAATTACAAAACAAAGCAGGTGTCTATGGTGCCTGCTTGTTAGGAAGAAACAGATTTCTTTCCAACTAAATACTTACCAATTAACGATTTTCACTGACCGATCAGTTTCTTTAAATTATGTCAATTATGAAAGTTTACTATTGCTTACAAAAAAAACCACGAATTCGTGGTTTTTTTTGTTTAGTGGAAACTATCCAGTTTGCAGTATATCCGGTGATGTTAATTGTACAAATTGATTTGTTGAAATTTTTATTAAAAAGAACATGACAATTCGTTCATCAAAATTGCTTATTTTTGTAAATTGTTTGCGGCAAAGTTCTTTTAACTTTAATCTTAGGAATATGATAAAATATACCCGATTTCTGTTACCAGCGTTTTTATTGATAGCATTTCTTTGTCCGGCTACAGTCAATGCTACAGCTTACTATTTTTATATACAGCTGAAAGATAAGAAAAATTCCCCCTACTCACTCACCAATCCGTCGGCGTATTTATCGAAGCGCGCCATTGACCGGCGTGCCTATTATTTTATCCCGGTTGACAGTACCGATTTGCCTGTAAGTCCGGCCTACCAATCGCAAATAACCAATCTGGGAATACATATTCACTGCCGCTCCAAATGGCTTAACGGATTGACGGTACTCGTACCTGACACCAGCGTTATTTCGCAGCTCAGGACATTGCCCTTTGTAAAATACGTGCAATACACCGGCATTACCGAAGAGAATAAAGCCGCAGGCATAATCAGGAAAAGAAATAAGGCCATGAATTTTGATTATGGCGCGGCTGCCACGCAAATTAACCAGTTGAATGGCAGTACCCTGCACGATCATGGTTTCCGGGGTGAAAATATACATATCGCTGTGCTCGATGCAGGTTTCCTGAATGTGGACCAAAATCCTGCCTTCGACAGTCTGCGTCTGGAAAACCGGTTGCTGGGTACAAAAGACTTTGTCAATCCGGCATCCGATATTTTTTCGGAAGATGCTCATGGGGCGTATGTACTTTCATCCATGACAGGCAATATTCCCGGTAAATACCTCGGAACAGCCCCGAAAGCATCCTATCTGCTAATCCGTACTGAGGCTGCTGATGATGAATATCTCTATGAACCTGATTTTTGGGTATCAGGAATTGAATATGCCGACAGCGCCGGGGTTGATCTTGCCACTACTTCACTCGGCTACACACAGTTCGACGACAGCACAATGAATTACACCTATGCGGATATGAATGGAAAAACTGCGCGGGCAAGTATTGCTGCCACAATGGCTTTCAATAAAGGTATTATATTGCTTAACAGCGCCGGAAATGACGGAAATGAACCCTGGCATTACATTGGGGTACCGGCTGATGCCGAAGGTGTCATTGCTGTAGGTTCGGTGTCAAAAACCGGATCACCCAGCAGCTTCTCATCGTTCGGTCCCAGCTACGACAATCGTATTAAACCCGAATTGTGCGCCATGGGTAGTTCATCCTCATTGGTTTACTTTGCCGACAGCTTAGTAGTAACCGGTAGCGGCACTTCGTTTGCCTGCCCCATATTAGCCGGAATGACTGCCTGTTATCTGCAGGCAGCCAAAGCAAAAATGCCCTCGCATACCCTGTCATTGCTCCGGAAACACTTGAACGAAAGCGGAAACCTCTACAGCGAACCCACTGCTCAGATGGGGTATGGTATTCCCGATTTTGCAAAAGCTTACAATGCGATCAACTATACTCCTGTTGATAATATCAGGAATGATTTGCGTGTAAAACTGCTTGTCAACTCGACCGAGAACAAACTGAAAATCAGAATTCCTGATTATATAAACAGCATGAGTAATGCCCGTCTCGTCATTTATTCGCCGTCAGGACAGACTGTACTTCAAGCGAAATTCAACTTCTGGTCGGAGGATTATGATATATCCGCGTTAAATAATGGCATATATCTGCTCACCATTCAGGAAAACGGAATAAAATTCAGGACAAAAATTGTGATCCGATGAATTCAGTCACCCTCTCCGAATTAACCAGTCACATACAGGGAGTAATCCGTGCCAATTTTGAAACGGTTCTGTGGGTTCGGGCCGAAATCAGCGAGTTGCGCGAAAACAACGGACATTGCTACCTGGAGTTGATCGAAAAAGATGCCGATACCGATAATATTCTGGCAAAGACACGGGCAAACTGCTGGGCAAACGTTTACCGGATGCTGAAACCTTACTTCGAAAGCAGCACGGGAGAAAGCCTGAGAGCCGGACTGAATGTACTGGTGGCTGTTACTGTCGAATTCAGCGGCTTGTATGGTTTCAGCCTGAATATCCGTGATATTGACCCATCGTTTACCATTGGCGAGCTGGCTGCGCGCCGATTGCAGATTATCCGTCAACTGGAAGCCGACGGAATTGCCGACATGAACAAACAGCTGCCTTTCCCTGTCCTGCCTCAACGACTTGCCATAATTTCATCGGCTACAGCAGCCGGTTACGGTGATTTTTGCGACCAGTTGAAAAAACATCCGTCCGCATTCGCCTTTTACCCGAAACTTTTCCCGGCAATTATGCAGGGCGAACAGGCTGAAAAATCGATTGTGGCTGCTCTGGAAAAAATTTATGAAAACCTTTCGATGTTTGATGTGGTGGTAATCATTCGCGGAGGTGGCGCTACCACCGATCTGGCCTGTTTCGATTCGTACAACCTGGCGCTCAACTGTGCGCAATTTCCTCTTCCGGTGATTGCTGGTATCGGCCATCAGCGGGATGTTTCCATCCTGGACATGGTAGCTCACACCAGCGTAAAAACTCCGACCGCTACTGCAGAATTTCTGATAGGCAAAATGCAGGAGGCTGAAAATGAACTATACAATCTGGCTAACGATATCCAGTTCTTTATCAGTCAGCTCCTGCGTGAAGAGGAGCAACTACTGGAACGAAAAAAAATGCAGATCCGACAGGCAGCTTCAACAGGATTACTGAAACAAAAACATCTGAACGAACAGCTGTTGTTGCGCCTGAAAACTGTCATCAAACAGTGTATTCTTCATCAAAAAAACAGGATTGAACTCATACAAAACAGGATTGAAGTGCATTCTCCGGCTTTTTTATTCGAGCGGGGATACAGTATTACTACGCTGAACGGGAAAAGGCTGACCTCGGTCAGTGATGTTAAGCCCGGCGATCGTGTAAGAACGTGGCTTTCGGATGGAAAATTCGAGAGTGAAGTAAAAGAGAGTTGAGAATGATTAATGAGCCAATGTGCTAATTTGAAAATGTGCAAATTTGAAAATTCGTAGTTGGTTATTGGTTTAGCTCAACAGTCCCAGCACACCAAGTCTCCAAATTACCATGTCTCAATGTCTCAAAGTCCGGGGTCTATTAGTCTAAGTCCTGTTTCTACAAGAACCTGTTCTATAACTTTCCTTATATCAATTAAAAAAAAGACACTCATGCATATCACTGAATGTCTTTTTTTTTCGTATGTCAGAGTTCGAGATCTACATCCTGAAGCTCTTTCCAGGGAAGACCCTGTTTGTTGAGTTGCTCCATGAACGGATCGGGATTGAATTGTTCAACATTGAACACGCCGGGTTTACTCCATTCGCCTGTCATAAACATCATAGCGCCAATCATTGTCGGTACGCCGGTAGTATAGCTGACAGCCTGTGTGCCGGTTTCTTTGTAGGCATCTTCGTGACTGCAATTGTTGTATATATAGTAGGTTTTTACTTTTCCTTCTTTAAAACCTTTGATGCGGCAACCGATGGAAGTTTTTCCCTTGTAGTTTTCGCCCAGGTCACCCGGATTGGGTAAAACCGCCTTGAGAAACTGTATCGGAACAATTTTCTGTCCGTTATATTCCACTTCGTCTATACGTGCCATACCGATGTTCTGAATAACCCGCAAGTGTGTAAGATATTCCTGTCCAAATGTCATCCAGAAGCGGGCGCGTTTGATGGTCGGGAAATTTTTCACGAGTGACTCAAGTTCTTCGTGATAAATCACATACGATTCTTTCGCTCCTATTTCGGGATAATTGAGTGGTTTATGTATCTGGTGAGGTTCGGTTTCTATCCATTTACCATTTTCAAAATATTTTCCTTTCTGGGTTACCTCGCGGATATTTATTTCGGGATTAAAGTTGGTAGCAAATGCTTTTCCGTGATCCCCGGCATTGCAATCAACGATATCCAGAAAATGAATTTCGTCGAAATGATGTTTGGCTGCATAAGCGGTAAACACACTGGTTACACCCGGGTCGAAGCCACATCCGAGTATGGCTGTCAGACCTGCCTTTTTAAATTTATCCTGATAAGCCCATTGCCAGGAATATTCAAATTTTGCTTCGTCTTTCGGCTCGTAATTGGCTGTATCGAGATAATTCACTCCGCTTTCCAGACATGCATCCATAATTGTGAGGTCCTGATAAGGGAGCGCAACGTTGATAACCAGTTTCGGCTGGAATTCGTTGAAGAGTTTTACCAGTTCCGGAACACTATCGGCATCGACCTGAGCTGTTTTAACATTTACATTGTACCGTTTTTTAACGTCGGCAGCAATTACATCGCATTTTGATTTGGTGCGGCTTGCCAGCATGATTTCTGTAAACACATCAGCATTTTGAGCCACTTTATGAACTACTACAGTTCCTACGCCACCAGCGCCAATAATCAATACTTTTCCCATTTTTTTCGGTAATAAATTTATAGATAAAATTCCACTCTTAATGTTGGTCAAAAAAAAAGTTCTGTTATAATAAACTTTGAGATACAAAAGTACGTCAATATCTCAAACGTTGCAAATTAATTTGTTTCAGTTTTTATAAAAATATTAATTGACTTTACAAACTTTTCTTAATCAGGACATTCGGTTTTTATAATCCTCATAACCGAATTTTCGGATGATTTTGAAGGTATCATCAGCGGTCCATATACCGATAGAAGGGTGTGTTACTCCGTTGAACATCGTTGTTTTCACCATGGTATAATGTATCATGTCGTCAAATACGACGCGGTCGCCGGGCTTCAAATCCTCATCGAACGACCATGACCCGTAGAAATCGCCCGACAGGCAGCTGTTGCCACCCATTCGATACGTTGGTTTTCCTGGCTCTGCATCGCGGGCACCTAGAATGGCAGGTTTGTAGGGCATTTCGAGACAATCGGGCATGTGGCAGGCAAACGACACATTGAGCATAGCGGTTTTAATTCCTCTGTTTTCCACTACATCGAGTACCGTTGAAACCAAGACACCCGTTCTCCAGGCAAAAGCACTACCGGGTTCAAGTATAATGTGTAGGTGCGGGTATTTCTCTTTAAAATTGCGGAGAGTTTCGATCAGATGTTCCACATCATAACCTTCACGGGTCATCAGGTGTCCCCCCCCCATATTCAGCCATTTGATCTGCGGAAAATATTTACCAAATTTTTCTTCCACTACGTTCAGAGTTTTCTCCAGATCGTACGAAGTGGATTCGCACAGTGTGTGAAAATGTAGTCCCTCAATCCCCCGGGGCAATTTATCACCAAGAAGTGAAGTCACCACACCCAGACGCGAACCGGGAGCACAGGGATTGTACAAATCGGTTTCCACGTCCGAAAATTCAGGATTGATGCGAAGACCGCAGGATATGTTTTTTTGTGTGGTCTGCGGATAATAGTTATTAAATTGCGTCAATGAATTAAACGTGATGTGACTGCTGTAACTCATTATTTCGGAGAACTCAGCATCGGAATAAGCCGGCGCGTAGGTATGTGCCGGGCTTCCCATTTCTTCGAAAGCCAGACGGGCTTCGGCCAGCGAACTTGCCGTTGAGCAGGGAATATATTCTCGAACGATGGGGAAAACCGACCACATGGCAAATGCTTTAAAGGCAAGAATAATCTCAACTCCGGCACGTTCTTTTACCGATCTTATCAGCGCCAGATTTTTCCGGAAGGCTTTCTCATCAAGCACATAACAAGGTGAAGGTATTTCGGTATAATTCATATTATTCAGAAAACTGATTTTGATTTACTAAATTACTATTTACCGGACAGGATTTTCGTGTACACCTCCTGATTGCCGAGAATATCGGCTGCAAGTTTGATCTCGTGGTCATCGCGGAGTGTGTATTCAATCTGTCCTTTTTGGAAATAATATCTTTTCAGAATTTCAGTGCTCAGCATATCTTCAATGTCCTTACGGTTTTTTTCCATGTTTTTCCTGACATCGGGAACCAGCTTGACTTTGAGTGCTTCGAATTCTGCCTTTGCCTCCTCGTCCAGTCCTTCGTATCCTGCAACTTCAAACAGTTGGTTGTAATACCTGCCTGTCTGAGTGGTATAGGTGAATTTCTTCTCATTAATAACATAGTTCATAAAATCACTGTATTCCTGATCGGTAAGGCGGAATGTAGCTGCCGGTGCTATTTTTTCGTGCTTTAGTACGTACTCAGTAGCATAATCGAAATACATATTTTGCATCAGCAGGTAATACGAAATGTTCAGTTTACGTGAATCAACAGTAACCGTGTCGGGCAGAATACCTCCCCCATCGCGGACAATACGTCCGTTTTTGGTTTTGAAGGTTGAAACCAGACTGTCTGGAATTCGTCCTACGCTGCCATCCTCGTTGCGGTGGCTGTAATCAAGTGCCTGCACGCAACGTCCACTGGGTATGTAGTATTTTGCTGTAGTAATTTTAATATGGCCGTCGTAGCCTACCGGTCTGATGCTCTGAACAAGTCCTTTTCCGTAGGTGCGTTCACCAATAATCACAGCACGGTCAAGATCCTGCATGGCTCCTGCGAGAATCTCGGAAGCAGATGCTGAGGAACGATTTACGATAATTGCCAGTTTCAGGTCAGGAAAAAAAGGCTCG
>JAFNAU010000246.1 GCA_017860335.1 Bacteroidota bacterium | reverse complement strand
GGGTAATCCTACCGGTACATCTACACTCAATTATCTGCTCAGAGATCAGTCTCCGGAATTAATCCTGAGAGATTACATCAGAAATAATACAGACGATAATGCTCATGGTGGTTATAACCTGAATTTAAATCACAAATACGATTTTGATGATAACGGTTCGAATATTATCACTAATCTGTCCTATTCCGGACATTCCATGAACAGCAACGAACAGTTTGTTCAGACAGATCATCTTAATGCACTTAATAATCTGGATATAACGCAGACTGCCGATAATTCTAACAAGGAAATAGAGGCAAAAACAGACTTTACCAAGAAATTTGGCGAAAATACGCGACTTGAACTGGGGTGGAATAGCACCTGGCAAAACAGGGTTTCTTTAGCCGGCGGGTATGACAATGCAAATAAGATTGACATTCTTAGTTATTATAATAAATTCGATTATAAGGAGCAGGTTCATGCTGCTTATGCAACCTACGGAACTCGTTTTGATAATTTTTCCCTGCAAGCCGGACTTCGCGGTGAATACCTCAGAAAACAGATAACCAGTACATCAAAGAATATCAGTACTTCAGCTACAGAGATTAACAGGCTGAATCCTCAATCTTATTTTGAGTTATTTCCAAGTTTGTATATGTCATATACATTGCCTAAAAACAACGAACTGCAATTGAACTATACCCGTCGGGTCAATCGTCCGCGGGGTCGCCAGATCAATTCATTCCGCGATTATTCTGATGCCACTACCATCTCATACGGTAATCCGGCTTTGCTTCCGGAGTTTGCCTCTGCATTTGAACTCAACTATGTGAAAAACTGGGATAATCATACGTTTTCGGCATCCATGTATTACCGCTTCACCGATGATGTTATTCAGAATGTGAACTTTATGAGAAATAATGTAATGGAGAGCACATTCATGAATTTGACCAAACAACAGAATACAGGACTTGAACTGGTAGCAAAAAACAGATTATTTAAAATAGTAAATCTGACATCTTCGGTCAATCTGTATTATGCTAAACTTCACGAAGCAACCTATCAGGATCCGTTTAATTCCGCAGTAAATGTAAAAATACCCGGCAATGAAAATTTTTCGTGGGATACACGCGTGATTGCCAACCTGATGTTGTCAAGAACCTTTTCTGCTCAGGTTACTGGTATGTACAGCGCCCCTCAGGTAATGGCTCAGGGTGAGCGTGCTGAGGACTTCTCAGTAGATTTGGGTTTAAGAAAGACTTTTTTGGACAAAAAATTTAGTCTCAATGTGATGGTTCGCGATTTGCTCAATTCCAGAAAAATGAGCTCTACCCGTTGGGGGGATGGTTTTTATCAGGTATCAGAGAATCGCTTCAGTGGCCGCATGATTGGGTTTACGGTTACTTATAATTTTGGCAACATGAAACCAAAACCTTCCGAAAAGAAAAGCGGAAATACAGGTGAGTCCAATGACGAAGGTATGGATATGGAATAGTTTAAGAAAATGTGAATGTTTTTTCAACGCTTCGTGTTTATCGGAGCGTTTTTTTGAGATATATTGAATATGGTATTCATAAGTAATTCATCTACAATATTTACATTTAAGAATTTGTAAGATGAACTTAATGTAGCTATAATTGTTCTAGTAATAGATTTTTCTACACAACAACTAATTAAATTGGCTTTCTTTGTATCATTCATATTACAAAACAGATAAGTAAATTCAATCAACAAAAAATCTACACAAGATTTGAAGTATAATTGTTGTGCGTAAGAAATCAAAATTAATTGTGTGTGAATTGACAAAAAAACGGGGCAATGCGAATTGTCCCGTTCTTTATTATTGAAAGGTATTTGATTACTTTGAAGCAAATTCAAATACTACTTCTTGCATCCAGTTGTAATTTTTTTCCTGATTTTGCAACAGTTCAAACTGTGCAATAGTGCGCTGCCAGTTATGCTCTCCGTGCTGTATTTTATAATAAGTGTCTCCATTCAGATAATCTGTAAAAAAACGAACTGTCTGCATATAACTCTGGAGTTTTACACCCAGCGCAAGGTTTCCCAACTCTGATGGTGTCAGAAATGTTGCTTTTTCAAGATAACCCTTAGTATATGCTTTGAAAATTTCAAAGTTAACACCGATATTTTCAGGGTTCACGTCATCCTCTGCGCCAGTATTGGCTGCGGTACGCATAAAATCACCAAAATCAGAAAGAACATATCCCGGCATTACTGTATCCAAATCTACGATACAGATTGGCTCATCATTATCGTCGAAAAGCATATTATTAACTTTCGTATCGCAGTGGTTGACGCGTTTTGGAAGTTTACCTTCGCGGTGAAGTCGCTCCGGAACACACATCTCATCTGCGCGTTTTTCGATTTCATCCACCATCCATTGAGTTTTTTCCAGGCGACCAGCTGCATTCTTCTTTACAGCTTCTCTGCATTCTTCCAGCCGGAACTCCATATTATGAAAATTCGGAATAGTTTCAATCAAATTGTCGTGAGGAATATCCGATAACATGGTCTGAAAGTCACCAAATGCCACACCGGCTTTGTAAGCAAGTTCAGGATTAATAACATCGTAACTTTTTGTGTTCTTTATGTGAGTATATATCCGCCAGTAATTACCGTCAGTATCTTCGTAAAACAGCTTACCGTCTTTAGCCGGAATGATTTGAAGCGCCTTTCTCTCAAGATTGTCAACACCTCTCTCGCTAAGTTTCTTACGTAAATGATCGGTTACTAAGCTGATGTTTTGTTGTAATCCGACCACATTTTTGAAAATATTGTGGTTTATTTTCTGAAGGAAATACCATTCATCGTTAGGATCTTTACTTTCTACAATAAATGAATCATTAATAAATCCAATTTTCAACGGGCGGATAGTTCCTATTTCGGATTTTAGCTGAAATTGTTCAGCGATTTTTTTCATAGTACTTACAAATTAATAGAATTTAAGTTACAAAAATACGTATATTTAATTAATGAACAGACATAATTATGTTCTAAAAAATTATTAATTAAGACAACCATACTATGTAAAAAGACCTATAATATGAAGGAATTTAAAGCTTTCTATGATAATTCCGATTTTTCTTAAAAATTTTCGATAATTAATTTAACTTAAAACAGGCTGATATTTAGTTGTTTGTGTTGAAATATGTGTTTTATAGCATATTTCTTTGTGATTTAGTTTGTTCAGTATAAAATTTTTTTCTACCTTTGCACCCGCTTTGAGAGAGAAGTTGAGTGCAGATATGCGGTTTGATATTTTGGAAAAACTTTTCAATTA
>JAFNAU010000245.1 GCA_017860335.1 Bacteroidota bacterium | reverse complement strand
TTCAGAATTTCGGCTTCTTTCGGCGAGGAAAACGCGCCAGCCAGCAATGTTCCATCGGCATTGACGGTTGTAACAGAGAATTTTTCTTTTTTTGTATGATTCACATAGATTTGTCTGCGCTGGCGTGTGTCAAGATTGAATGCAAAAACGGTGTCTTTTTGCTGAAAAAATATTTCGTGCGTTTTTGCACTTACAATTTCGGTGCGTACCGGAAAGTTTTCGCTGGTCAGCTGTTCCGTTCTCAGGGTATTTAAATCCACCCAATACATTTGAAGATTTCTTCCGTCGAAATTATAGATTTCACGTCCGGCAATGTCTTTTCCTTTGTATTTATCGCCACCAACGAATATCATTTTATTGCCGACAAACGGATTGTTGTGAAAATAAAAACTCATATTCGTTCCTTCACGGCGGGTCAGTTTTATTACTTTATGTCCGGTATCTTTGTCAATCCACTCGTCGGGCATTGGTTGTCCGCCTGTTTCCATAACAGGTTGTGCTTTCCCAATAAAATTTATCGAAAAAAGAATGGAAAACAGGATGATTGTGTTTTTCATTTTAATATAATTTATTTTTCTCCGTCAATAGGCCAGTAAGGCGATGGAGCGTGTTGCTTTTTTATTTCATTTGCAAGTTCCGATACAATTCCGGGATATTTATCTGCCAGATTATTTGTTTCGTTCGGGTCTTTTGAAATATCATAAAGTTCTAATTCTGCTCCTTTTTTCACCGAAACCGCTTTCCATTTTCCTTTTCTTACGGCCACCTGCGTACCGGGAAATTCCCAGTACAAAGTTCGGTTATCGGTAATCTGTTTTTTTCCTTCCAGCAACGGTTTTATGCTCACCCCATCTGTATTCCAGGGTAGTTTTGCATTTGCGTAACCGGCTAAAGTCGGCATCACATCCGGAAAATAAATCAGATTTTTCAATATTTTTCCACCTTTTATTTTCTTTGGAAAATTGACGATAAACGGTTCTTTAATTCCCCCTTCATAAAGTAGAGCTTTATTTCCTTTGAGTCCTGCATTACAATTCAGTTCCGGGATTGGTGCCATTGTTGCTGCCCCGTTATCGGAGGCAAAGATGATGAGCGTATTATTTCGCAAATTATTTTTATCCAGATAATCAATCAACCGTCCGATAGCGCGATCGGTCTGAGTGATAAGAGCTGCATATAGTTTGGCCGAATCCGACAAATTCATTGATTTATAGGGTTCAGTGTCGTTAATCACATATGGTTCGTGCGGCACATCGAATGCCAGATACAGAAAAAAAGGATTCTTCTTGTTTCTTTCAATAAATTCAATCGATTCGCGTACGGACAAATCGCTGTCGTGAATTCCACGGGCGTTATTTTTATTTTCCGGAATTTCTTTAAGTTCTCTGTTGTAGTATCTCAGAGCCGGATAATAATAGGGAAGGTTTGATTCGTTCTTGCTTACGAGCCAGCCATAAAACTCGTCAAAGCCTCTGTCGAGTGGACCAGCGTCGGGATTAAATCCGTCCAGATGCCACTTGTTTACAAGACAGGTTCTGTAGCCTGCCGCACTCAGAATAGTTGCAATGGTGGTGTCTTCGGGCAGGATATTAGCTCGCCGGATCGTATTTCCGTTTTTCAAACCTGTTATGCCTCCTTTTTTCGCAAAGTTGTCCCTGATAGTGGTGTGTCCTGTATGTTTCCCCGTCAGTAACGAGCAACGCGAAGGGGAGCTTACAGCCGAGCCTGCATAAGCATTGGTGAAACGGACACCTTCTTTTGCCAGTTTATCAATATTCGGAGTTTTGACAATTTGATTTCCGTAACACGCCAAATCGCCGTAACCCATATCGTCGGCAAGAATAAAAATGATATTGGGTCGTGTATCCTTCTGTTTCTGACCGGTTGCCGGAAGTGCAAAGGTTGTCAGTCCAACGAATGCAGGAAATAATGTCTGTAACGATTTCATTGTATTAGTTTTATAATTGGTCAGAAAATTCACTCTGATTAAAAAACCTCCCGGTCAGGCAGATAATTATTTCTTTTTACTGAGTTTCATTATTTCCACAGCAGTATCGATAATCAGACCCAGACCGTGTTTTTCGTTATCTCCCACCGGACGATTGAAATAGAACGGAGCATCGTAACCAATTCCGGTTCCCACACACACATTCGTAAAGCGTCCATCGGGCGTAATTTCCTGATTTTTAAGAATATTCCAGCCTGCTCTCGCTATACTTGCATATCCGGCATCAATCCACTTGTTATTCACAGCTTTTGCCACACCATAAACAAACATGGCAGTTACAGATGACTCGTCGTACGAATCACTTTTATCAAGCAACTGATTCCACATGCCGTTTGCATTCTGATAGTATGCAAAGCCTACGATTTGCTTTTCCAGGATGGAAATTAATCTGGCACGTTTTGGATGATTGGCGGGCATTGCTTCTATCAGATTGGCAAGCGAAACCGTAATCCAGCCGTTGGCACGTCCCCAGAATGCCACGCCGTTTCGTTTCAAATCGGTATAATAACAGTGATAATATAGCCGTTTTTCGGGACACCACAAGTATTTGTCAATGTTTATCAATTGTTTTGCTGCTTCATCGAAATATTTATTTTCACCCGAAAGTTTTCCCATCTCAGTCAGAAAAGAAGTAGCCATATAGGCATCATCCGCCCAAACGGTCATTTTCCTTGGAAAAGTTCTGCACAAGGTACCGTCTTTCAGACGGGTTTGTTCGTTCATGATGTGGTTAGCAGCGTTTTGGATATAATCAAAATATTCTTTTTTATTTTCCAGTTGATAAACTCCTACTACCGCAGCTCCCATTGCACCGCAATCGTCCAGTTCCTTCATATTCCAAAGCTGTCCGAAAGGCCATAGCCAGTGTTTCCGGTCATTGCGGAAAGTATTTTTGAAATACTCATAGTTATTGAAACCGAAAGCGACATGGTTTTTGGCGTAATTGATATACTTTGGTTCATTCAGGTATTGGCCGAGTGATATCATAGCTATATCCAGTACGCCGTTGGAATAATGCCATTCCGTGAGGGGACTTCTGAACTTCACATCTTTTCCGGCAGGAATTTCAGCCGTACTGTTGTAAACAGTTCCATCGTCAACTCCAACGAACTGCTTTACAGGCTGTTTGAGAATATTATCAGCCACCGCCCTGATGGCTTCTTCATCGGTTCTGTTTTGTGAAAAAAGAGAACCTGCTGAGAAAACTAAAATGCTGAATATTAATAAATTTCTTTTCATGTGTAAATAATTTATTTTTTTGTTGTCACATGGAACTCGCATGTCGGATTTTCATCATCTTTGGTGAACCTC